>NZ_JBFUAY010000060.1:0-31330 GCF_056406015.1 Rhizobium sp. P1_E1
CGCAAAGGACGCTGTAGCACTTTGAATTGCTGCATAATTTTATCCTTAAATCGATTCCGATTTAAGGAATTATGCAGGGGCACTGCGCGTCAAGCGAACTGCAGGTGACGCTTGATTCCGACATCCGGCATCTTGTCATCGTCGAGATTGGCCTTGGCGATCTCCCAGCCGAATTTCAGCTTGTTGCCTGTGGAAACCCAGATCTCCGCATCGTCGACATGGAGGGACAGCATGGTGAGCTTGGGGTCCTTCTTGCCGCCGTCATACCAGGCTGCGACGATCGAGCTCCAATATTCCTCGATCTTGGAAGGGTCAGGATGCACCTCAATCACACCGGCGAGGCAGGCGTGATAGTCGTGATCCTTACCGACGACACAGAAATGCGCGCGGCTGCCGGGCTTGATGGCGCGCACGATGTCGGCATCGGTCTTGGTGTAGAACCAGATGGTGTTGGTGGTGGGATCGGCATGCGGCGCCATCGGCTGCATGTGCATATCCAGTCCGGAAATTCCGAGCATGCCGGCATGGACATCGTTGACCTGATCCCAGAGCTGACGTGCTGGATGTTCCTGCGCCTCGCTGAGACTTGCCATGGCCGTTCCTTTCCGTTGGATGGAGTTCGATTGAAACGCCATCCCCCCGCCTTTGTTCCGAACTGCTTTTTCCTTGAACGGGTGCCGTTTCGCTCTTATAAGGCGGCCCATTCCGAACAATGAGACGTGGACAGGGGTGCCATGGCTGGCCATTCACAGTTTAAAAACATCATGCACCGCAAAGGCCGTCAGGATGCCGTGCGGTCGAAAATGTTCTCCAAGCTTGCGCGCGAAATCACCGTTGCCGCCAAGGCCGGCCTGCCCGACCCGACGATGAACGCCCGCCTTCGCCTGGCGATCCAGAACGCCAAGGCGCAGTCCATGCCGAAGGACAATATCGACCGCGCCATCAAGAAGGCAGCCGGCGCCGACGGCGAAAATTATGACGAAGTCCGCTATGAGGGCTACGGCCCCGGTGGCACGGCGATCATCGTCGAGGCTCTGACCGACAACCGCAACCGCACCGCCTCCAACGTCCGCTCGAGCTTCACCAAGGCCGGCGGCGCTCTCGGCGAAACCGGTTCCGTTTCCTTCTCCTTCGACCATGTCGGCGAAATCACCTACAAGCTTTCCGTCGGCGATGCCGACAAGGTGATGGAAGCCGCAATCGAAGCTGGCGCCGACGACGTCGAGACCGACGAAGACGGCCACTACATTACCTGCGGCTTCGAAGCCCTCGGCGAAGTGGCGAAAGCGCTGGAATCGAGCCTCGGCGAAGCCGAAACCGTCAAGGCCGTCTGGCGCGCCCAGAACAACGTGCCGGTGGACGAGGAAAAAGCCCAGTCACTGATGAAGCTCATCGACAGCCTGGAAGACGATGACGACGTGCAGAACGTCTATTCCAACTTCGAAGTCTCGGAAGAAGTGCTGGCGAAGCTCTCGGCCTGATCTCCTCAGGCAGATGTCAAATATAAAAACCCGGCTGCAACGCCGGGTTTTTTCTTACCGGAAAGGTGGCGCCGTCAGAGTGCGCCTTGCGTAGATCCTAGAGCATGATGCCGAAAAGTGTGGGCGGTTTTCGGACAGGCCGACCCAGCCTAAAATCATCCTGTTCTAAGCGGCGGCTCGCATAAAGCTCCCCAGACCTGCGAATAGTTCCACCGATGTCAGCCGTGCCTCAATGTCGTGGATCGGCATCGAGATGATCACCTCGTCGGCCTGCGTTTCCCGCAGAAACTCAGTCAGTTTCGCCTCCGCCGTCTTCGGCGAGCCTACCACGGCATAACGCAGCGTGTGTTCGACATTCATCTTCTCCATCGGCGACCAGAAATCCCCCATATCGGCCACCGGACGTGGGAACGGGCCGCGGACATTGCGGCGCAGATTGACGAACTGCTGCTGGGCGGAGGTGAAATGGTAGCGCGCCTCCTCGTCCGTCGCTGCCACCGCGCCCATGACGCCGACCATCACATGCGGCTTGTCGAGCGTCGCCGAGGGCTGGAAGCGGTCACGGTAGATCGCGATCGCATCGAGCAGCATGTCGGGGGCGAAATGCGAGGCAAAGGCATAGGGAAGCCCGAGCATGGCCGCGAGCTGGGCGCTGTAGAGACTGGAGCCGAGCAGCCAGATCGGGATACGTGAACCATTGCCGGGAACTGCGAGGATCGCCTGGTTCTCGACCGGCGTATCGAGGAGTTGCTGCAGCTCCACCACGTCGTTCGGGAAGCTGTTTGCACCGGCCTCGAGGTTGCGCCGCAGCGCCTGTGCCGTGCGCATGTCGGTTCCCGGCGCGCGCCCGAGGCCGAGATCGATACGGCCGGGGAAGAGTGCCTCCAGCGTACCGAACTGCTCGGCGATGACGAGCGGCGAGTGATTGGGCAGCATGATGCCGCCGGAGCCGATGCGGATGCGCTTTGTCGCGGCCCCGACATGGCCGATGACGACTGATGTGGCAGCGCTGGCGATCCCCGGCATGCCGTGATGTTCAGCAAGCCAGAAGCGCTTGTAACCGAACTCCTCGGCCTTCACAGCCATTCGCGCCGAGGCCTTGAGGGACTGGTGCACGGTGCTGCCTTCGGCAACGGGGGAAAGGTCGAGTATGGAGAAGGGAACCATGGGAAACCTGCCGGGCAGTTGGACGATGCCGTCTATGTAGGTTCGCGCCGGCGCCATTCCAAACCATGGACGCAACAAAAAAGGCCGCGCGAGCGCGACCCTTATGCAATGTGGAAAGGTGTGGCTTACCGCTGACGGCGCAGCACATGCACCTCGGCGCTCTGCTTGTGATGGCTATGCGGTAGCGTGAAATTGTCGAGCTGGCGGTCCATTTCCAGGGCTTCCGTCGCCAGCCGGTGGATCGCCGCCGTCGTCTCCTCGACCATCGAGGCGTTCTGTTGCGTCATCGTGTCGAGTTCTGCGACGGCGCTATTGATCTCACGCAGTGTATTGGCCTCCTCGCGGGTCGCACCCATGATCTCGTTGATCTGCCCATTGATCGCCTCGACATGGGCGCCGATGCCCGTCAGCGCAACGCCCGCTTTTTCCACAAGCGTAACGCCGCTTTCGACCTCATGCGTCGATTTCTGCAGCAGGCTGGAGATCTCCTTGGCCGCACTCGATGAGCGCTGGGCCAGCTCGCGCACTTCCATGGCGACGACGGCGAAACCCTTGCCGGATTCACCGGCGCGCGCTGCCTCAACACCGGCATTGAGGGCCAGGAGGTTGGTCTGGAAGGCGATGTCGTCAATGACTGAGATGATCGTGTTGATCTGGCGCGAGGAGGCCTGGATTGCCTCCATCGCCGCGATCGTCTCGCGCATGATCTGGCCGGAACCCGTCGTCTCCTTCTTGGCGTCGCGGGCGATGCGCTCGGCCTGTTCGGCTCGCTCGATCTGCCGGCGGACCGACTGGGTGATGGCGCTGATCGCATTTGCCGTCTCGGTGATCGAGCCGGCCTGGCGCTCGGTGCGCCCGGCAAGCTCGTCGGCGCCGGTGCGCATCTCCTCGGAGCCGGCGCGCACCGCCATGGAGTTGCCGCCGATTGCCGTCATGGTTTCGCTGAGCGTCGCCAGCGCCTCGTTGAAATTGACCCGCAGGCTTTCGAGCTCGTTCGGGAAGCGCGTATCGATCTGGTAGGCGAGATCGCCGTTCGCCAGATGATGCAGGCCCTCGTCAATCGCCTCGACCACCTGCTGCAGCGTCTTGGCCTCGGCCTCACGCTCGGCCAGATTCTGCTGGCGGTCGTGCTCGGCCTGCAGGCGGGTCTCTTCGCTGGCAGCTTCGAGCTCGCGGCTTTCGATCAGCGAGTGGCGGAAGCGGTCGAGCGCGTTGGCCATCGTGCCGATCTCGTCCTTGCGGTTCAGGCTGCCGATCTCGCTGTCGAGCTTGCCGTCGGCGACATCGCGGGTGACGCCGGCAAGCCGCGCAAGCGGCGAAAACAGGAAATTGGTGACGAGCCCGGTCGCGATCGCCATGACGACGAGCACGCCGACGCCAATCATCGTCAGCAGGGTGGCGATCTCGATCGAGCCGGCATTGAGCTCGCTCAGAAGCACGCTCTCGGCCACGAGGAAACGGTCGCCGCGATAGTCGATACCGCGGACATAGGCGCGGGCCGCGCCGTCCGCCCGGCTGAAATCGGCAACCGTCATCGCCGAACTGGCAAGCGCGCTCTTGATGAAGGTGAAGGGCGTCGTATCGAGCGTCGCAAGCTTGCCGCTCGCGTCGAGGCCGACGGCGGAGCCATCGCCGGAGACGATCGCCGCCCGCGCCGTGCTGTCCTGGACGATGCCCTTGGCGAGGATGCCGGTGACGATCTCGTCGCGCACCTTGAAGAGAATGACGCCCTTGGCCGCTCCAAGCTTGACGATCGGCACGGCATAAAAGATCGCCGACTTGCCGCTGCCGGCATCGACACGAAGGCCGGAAAAGCCTGTCGGCGCTGCATCATCGGTCGCCTTGGCGGTATTCTCGATCGCCTTGGCGAATGCGATGCCGGCGCCGGTCCTCTTCCAGGCATCCGACTTCAGGTTCTCGGCGAAGTCGTCTTCCTTCTTATAGGAATAGAGAACGGTGCCCTCGAGATCGACAATCAGCAGATCGCTGAAGGCGGTATCCTCGAGGTCGCGGGCGACTTCGCCCTGCGTCTTCTCGTGGCTCGAATAATAAAAGCCGCTCGGCCCTTCCGGCTTGATGAGCTTCTCGCGCTGGTCGGCGGGGTTGGGGTTGCCTGCTATGAAAACCTTCTTCAGTTCGGCGCGGGCATCGCCCGCGGTCTTCTCGATGGTCTTCCAGCCGCTCTTCAGATTGGTGATCGACATCTGCAGCGCCTCGATGCGCGCGATGGAATTTGCTTGGTTTTCAAGCTGCGTCAGCTGGTCCTGCAGCATGTCGCCGCGAAAAATCAGCACACTTTCCTTGGCCTTCAGCGCCTGCTCGTCGGAAATGCGGCTGCTGGCGAAATAGGCAAGCACATCGATGACCGCGATGGACAGCACGGTCATCAGAATGAACGTGACGATGACCTTGAAGGACAGGGACTGAAATCTCTGAGCCATGTACAACGAACCCCTTCTGAACGCGCCTGCCAGCGCGGGCACGCAGCGCATGCCTGATCTACTGACCTGTAAACAGAACATCGGAGGCTTAACTCTTTGCCAAAAGAAGCCCCTCTCGTATTCGATGACTAGAATTCAGGCATCTGTTTTAATTCGCGGTAAATGGCAGGGCCGAAATTCAGGAACGTTTTTGTTTTGTTCACATATCGATGGCACTTATTTCGCAATCGCTATAGGTTGAACCATGCAAAATACGATTCGCATCGTCGGCATCGATCCCGGGCTTCGTCGCACCGGCTGGGGAGTGATCGACACATCAGGCAATTCCCTGCGGTTTGTGGCATCTGGAACCGTGACCTCTGATGGAGACATGGACCTTGCCTCCCGTCTCTGCCAGCTGCACGACGGCCTGGCGGAGATGGTCCACAGCTATAAGCCGGATGAAGCCGCCGTCGAACAGACCTTCGTCAACAAGGATGCGGTGGCAACCCTGAAGCTTGGCCAGGCCCGTGGCATCGCCATGCTGGTGCCGGCACGTGCCGGGCTGCCGGTCTCCGAATATGCCCCGAACGCCGTCAAGAAGGCCGTCATCGGTGTCGGCCATGGCGAAAAGCACCAGATCCATATGATGTTGAAGATCCTGATGCCGAAAGTCGAATTCAAGGGCGACGACGCCGCCGACGCCTTGGCGATCGCCATCTGCCATGCGCACAATCGCGGCAGCAACCGGATGCGCCAGGCACTGGCCGGTTAATCTATACTTGACTTGTTCCCATCTGCTGAGAGACCCGACCCATGATCGGCAAGCTGAAAGGCACCATAGACGAGATCGGCGAAGACTATGTGCTCGTCGATGTGCACGGCGTCTGCTACGTCGCCCATTGCTCGGCCCGCACCCTGTCCAAGCTCGGCTCGGCCGGCGAGGCCTGCGTGCTGTTTATCGAAACCTATGTGCGTGAGGACCAGCTGAGGCTCTTCGGCTTCATGACCGCGCTGGAGCGGGAATGGTTCAACCTGCTCCAGAGCGTCCAGGGCGTCGGTGCCAAGGTGGCGCTCGCCGTGCTCTCGACGTTGACGCCAGGCGAACTCGCCAATGCGATCGCCCTGCAGGACCGCGCCGCCGTCTCGCGTGCGCCGGGCGTCGGTCCGAAAGTGGCGATGCGTCTTGTCACCGAGCTCAAGAACCGGGCGCCGGCCTTTGCCGGCGAAGCGATCAATATCGCTCTCAAGCAGGAACTCGGTGAAGGCGTCGCGGCAGCACCCGTCGCCGATGCGGTGTCCGCACTGACCAACCTCGGCTATTCCCGCGACCAGGCCGCGAATGCGGTTGCCGCGGCAATGAAGGCGGCGGGCGATGGCGCCGACAGCGCCAAACTGATCAGGCTGGGATTGAAAGAGCTGGCGCGGTGATTTCCTTGAATATATCGCTATTCCTTACTAAACTTGAATGGTAAGGAGATCCGCATGAATATCTACTACGGTACGATGACATCGAAGGGCCAGACAACAATTCCGGCTGAAGTTCGTGAATTGCTGAATCTGAAGTCCGGCGACAGGATCCGCTACATCAATCGCGATGGCGAAATCATCATGAAAGCCAAGAACAAACGCGCCATCGACCTTGCAGGCAAGTTTCACGATCCGAACCGACCGACGATCACTTTGACGGAAATGGACGAGGCGATTGGGGAAGCCATCGCCGATCACGCGACTAGTGCAAGATGATTGGCCTCGACACCAATATTATGCTGCGCTTCCTCCTGAAGGACGATGTCGTCCAGACGGAGAAGGTCACAACGCTCTTCGCGAGCCTGTCCGATACGGCACCCGGCTATATCAGTTGCATCACGCTGATGGAATGCGCCTGGTTCTTGAGACAACGGATCAAGCTGAAGAGAGAACAGATCATGGAGGCGATTTCGGACTTGTTGGACTCGGCCGACCTGATCCTTGAAGATGAAAGAGTAGTCGAGGAGACGCTCGCAATCATGGTGCGGACAAATGCAGAATTTGCA
This sequence comes from Rhizobium sp. P1_E1, assembly GCF_056406015.1. Taxonomy (NCBI): domain Bacteria; kingdom Pseudomonadati; phylum Pseudomonadota; class Alphaproteobacteria; order Hyphomicrobiales; family Rhizobiaceae; genus Rhizobium; species Rhizobium sp. P1_E1. The sequence goes on from NZ_JBFUAY010000060.1 coordinate 7,105, forward strand.
GATGTCTTCATCGCCCTTCGTAATCGTGATGCGGGCTGCGTGACAACCAGGACATTCGATGCCCAAGCCGCAAAAACCATACCTGGAATGGAACTTTTGACATGAGCGACTCCGCCCGCCTGATATCGCCGGAAAAGCGGGGCGAAGACCTTGATATCACGTTGCGCCCGCAATCGCTAGACGAGTTCACCGGCCAGGCGGAAGCGCGCGCCAATCTCAAGGTCTTCATCGAGGCGGCGAAAAACCGCGGCGAAGCGCTGGACCATGTGCTCTTCGTCGGTCCGCCAGGCCTCGGCAAGACGACGCTGGCGCAGATCATGGCCAAAGAGCTCGGCGTCAACTTCCGCTCGACGTCGGGCCCGGTGATCGCCAAGGCCGGCGATCTCGCTGCCCTGCTCACCAATCTCGAGGAGCGCGACGTGCTCTTCATCGACGAGATCCATCGCCTCAACCCCGCCGTCGAGGAAATCCTCTATCCGGCCATGGAGGATTTCCAGCTCGACCTCATCATCGGGGAAGGCCCTGCGGCTCGCTCGGTGAAGATCGACTTGTCGAAATTCACGCTGGTGGCGGCCACCACCCGCCTTGGCCTGTTGACGACGCCGCTGCGCGACCGCTTTGGCATTCCGGTGCGCCTGAGCTTCTACACCGTCGAGGAGCTGGAACTGATCGTGCGCCGAGGCGCGCGGCTGATGAACCTGCCGATCACCGAGGAGGGCGCCCGCGAGATCGCAAGACGCGCCCGTGGCACCCCGCGCATCGCCGGCCGGCTGTTGCGGCGTGTGCGCGACTTTGCCGAGGTGGCAAGGGCAGAGGCCGTCACCCGCGAGATCGCCGACGAGGCGCTGACCCGCCTGCTGGTCGACAATGTCGGCTTCGACCAGCTCGACAAACGTTACCTCAACATGATCGCTGTCAATTTCGGCGGCGGCCCGGTCGGCATCGAAACCATTGCCGCCGGCCTTTCCGAGCCGCGCGACGCGATCGAGGACATCATCGAGCCCTACATGATCCAGCAGGGTTTCATTCAACGCACGCCACGCGGCCGTGTTCTGACCGCAATCGCGTGGAAACATCTGGGAATGCAACCACCTAAGGATATGGAGGCTGCGCAGTTCCGGCTGTTCCAGGAGGACAATTGAGTGATCACCCGCCGCGGATTTTTCAAGGTTCTCGGCGGCAGTCTCGCAGGCGTCGTGTCGCTCGGTGGTTATGCCTTCGCTTATGAACCGCTCGCGCGTCTCGCCATCACCCACTACCAGCTGACGCCGCCGGGATGGACGCCAGGGCTCAAGCTGCGCGTCGTCGCGCTCGCCGATCTCCATGCCTGTGAACCCTGGATGTCGGCAAGCCGCATTGCCGCGATCTGCCACAAGGCGAATGAACTCGAAGGCGACGTTACCGTCCTGCTTGGCGATTACGCTGCGGGTATGAACATGGTGACGCAGTACGTGCATTCGAGACAATGGTCGAAGGCGCTCGCCACCTTGCAGGCCCCTCTCGGCGTCCATGCGATCATGGGCAACCACGATTGGTGGGAGGACAGGACCGCCCAGAAGAACGGCGGGATGGAAACATTCGGACACCGAGCCCTCGCCGACGTGGGCATCCCGGTCTATGGCAACCGCGCCGTACGGCTCGAAAAGGATGGCCGCGGGTTTTGGCTCGCAGGCCTCGAAGATCAGCTGGCGCTGCTGCCGGGCCGGAAGTGGGGCCGCACGCAGATGCTCGGCCTCGACGATCTGGAGGGAACGATGGCTCAGGTGACGGACGATGCGCCGGTCATCCTGCTTGCCCATGAACCCGATATCTTTCCGCGCGTGCCCGAGCGCGTCTCGCTGACGCTATCGGGCCACACCCATGGCGGACAGATCCGTCTCCTCGGCCGTTCACCGATCGTGCCCTCGCGATACGGCAATCGCTACGCCTATGGCCATATGATCGAGGAGGGGCGTAATATCATCGTTTCCGGTGGCCTCGGCTGCTCGATTGCACCGGTCCGCTTCGGCGTGCCGCCGGAAATTGTCGTGATCGATCTTGGAAAAGAATGGCATGACCAAGCGCACTCTCATCCGCCTGAATGCGGGCGCTGAGCGTTTCAACTATCGCATCGCCGGCCTCGGCTTTCGCGATGGCCACGTGCTCGTCCATCGCGCCGTGCATGAACCCTTCTGGACCTTTCCAGGCGGCAGGGCGGAAATCGGCGAGACGTCGGAGGAAACGCTCAAACGAGAGATGGTGGAGGAACTGGGCGTCGAAGTCACTATCTTCCGCCTGCTGTGGATCGTCGAGAATTTTTTCCACTACGAACAGCGCGACTGGCATGAACTCGGCCTGTATTATCTGATGGACATCCCGGCGGAATTCCCCTTCCGGCCGGGCGAAATCATCCATCGGATCGAGGACGGCGACAACTATCTCGAATTCAAATGGGTGCCAGCAACGCGTAGTGCCCTGACCACACTCGACATCCCGCCCTATTTCATCGCCGATGAAATCGAGAGCCTGCCCATTGCGCCACGTCATCTCGTCTGGCGGGACGGCGATCTCGATGACAAGAACTGATGCAAGCAATTCAAGGTGTTACAGCGTCTTTTGCGCGCCTCAAAAGGCGCGCGGCGGCGCTGTAGCCAAAAGCGCTTAAAGAGGAGATGCGCCGATGCCGACCTTCGATCCTGTCAGGCCATTTCGAAAACTTGCCTACAACAACGCCCTTGCCAACCGCCGGCTGCTTCAGGCCTGCGCGACATTGAAGCCCGGCGAATTCGAAGCGCCGCGCACCAGCTTCTTCCCCTCGATCAAGGAAACCTTGAACCACATCATCACGGTCGATTGGTTCTATGTCGACGGCCTGGAAGGCGGAACGCTCGGGCTCAAGGCCTTCGAGGCCGACGAACCATTCGATGACGTTTCCTCGCTGGCAGAAGCACAGGCGAAGGTCGATCAGCGCCTGGTGGCACTTTGCGAGGCCCTGACGCCGCAGAGGCTCACCTCGACCATCAGCCTCCATCGCGGCGCCCGCATCCAAGAAGAGCGGATGGAAGACGTGATCGGCCACCTCTTCCAGCATCAGACCCATCATCGCGGCCAGGTGCATGCGATGCTCTCCGGCACCAGCGTCGCTCCGCCGCAACTCGACGAAATCATCGTTGCCGACGATGCGCGGTTTCGTGGCACGGAACTCACCGCGCTCGGCTGGAACGAAGAAACGCTGATGCGCTGATTTCAAAGTGTTAAAGCGTCCTTAGCGCGTCCTATCGGACGCGCTGCGCTTTAGTCCTGCAGTCGTCTCTTCAGGCCGTCGATGATCGTCTTCGTGAGAAGGTCGTAATTCTCGTCGAAGTGATGATCGCCGGGCAGTTCGATGACCTCGGCGCCGCTATCTTTCAGCGCCGGACAGGCGACATCATCATCGTCGTCCTTGCCGTAGATGCATTGCACGAGCTTCGGATCGATGTTCTTCAGATCGCCGACGGGATCGCCTCCCGCGCCTTCCGTCTTCTGGCCGAGCCAGCCGAGAACGGAGATGACGTAGTCGACTTCGTGCGAAAGCGACAGCAGCGACAATTGCGCCACCGCCGACTTTTCGGCTGGCTTGAGGAGCTGGTAGGTGGCGGGCACGACATCGGCACCGAAGGAATAACCGACGAGCAGCACATGCTTCACCTTCCACTGCTTGCGGTAGAAATCGATGATCTTCGAAAGATCGGCGGCGGTCTCCTCCGGCTTGCGCTCCGACCAGAAATAGTGGAGCGAATCGACGCCAACGACCGGAATACCTTCCTTCTGCAGCGTGCCGCCGACCTCCTTGTCGATGTCGCGCCAGCCGCCGTCGCCAGAATAGATCACCGCCATCGTATCGAAGGCCGGCGTTGCCTCGAGCACAGCCAGCGGCAGGCCAAGCGGGTTGCCGAAGGCGCCGGAGGCAGTGACGAGATCGTCGAGCGTATCGGCAAACGCCGTCTGCGCATCGTCGGTGGAGTCGCGGATCTCGATCGCGTCATGGACCTTCTTCAGCGCCTCGGCATGCGCCCGGCCATCCTTGTTGGCATCAGGCGTGAAGACGGTAATGATCGGGTCCGGCAGGACGCCGTCGCTGAGGCCATATACGGTGCGTTCGCCGACCACTTGCTTGGACGCCGGCGTGCAAAGCGCCTGGGCAAGCGGAATGCCGGCGACCGGATTAACGGCAAGTGTCTGGCCGATCGTCGCATCCGGCGTTTGCGCGGCGATCGCCAGCGCCAAGGCCCCGCCCTCGCCGATGCCGGCGACGATTGGCAGGTGATAGGCGTTGTTGCCGGTCGCGCGCTGCACCTGCTGGCTGAGCGATTCGATGTCCGACACCATGTAGACACAGCCGTCGTTGAGGCTGACGTCGTACCGGCTGAGCGCCTGGATATAGGATGGAAAGTCGACGCCGATGACGACGGCGCCTTCGGCGACCAACCTGTCGGCTTCGGCCTTCTCATAGTCGCCCCAGCCGGCGGCATCCGAGATCAGCATCACCGTGCCCTTCACCTCCCCTTCCGGCAGGAAGATGTGCGGCGACGGGATGAGCCCGGTTTCGAAGCTTTGCGTGGTTTCCTCGGCGGCATCAGCCGGTGCGGCCGCGAGCATGCAGGCGCATGCCGTGGCAAGAAGGATTGTCCTGATCATTTTCTCACTACCCCTTTCAATCCGCCCCCAATCAGAAATGTCGCGTCCATCAACGCGATCATCGGATTGCCCCCTCCGGAGACCGCAAGATAGCGCGGTTGCCAGTGCGGATGAAACTTGGATTTGAATGCCCGAAGGCCTTTGAAGTTATAGAAGCGCTCGCCGTGTTCGAAGACGGTGCTGCCGATGCGGTCCCAGACGGGCGCCGCCTCGCGTTTCGACATGCCGGAGAGCGGCGCCATGCCGAGATTGAAGTGGGTAAAACCCTGCCCTCGCAGATATTCCATGATCTGCACGAAGAGAAAATCCATCGAGCCTTTCGGCGCGTCCGGCGAGAAGCGCATGAGATCGATCGTGCCCTCCTGTCTGGATTCGGTCACGAGGATATTGGCGAAGGCGACGATCCTGCCGTCCTTTTTCAGGATGCCGACCGGCTGCGAGGAGACATAATCGGAATCGAAGGCGCCGAGCGAGAAGCCCTTTTCCTTGGCATTGTGAAGCTCGAGCCAGGCCGTCGAAACGGCGGCTAGTTCATCGATGACGGAAGACACGTCCTGCGGTTCGACGACGGCGAATTGCAGCCCGTCGCGCTGGGCGCGGCTTGCCGTCTGGCGAAGGTTTGCCCATTTGCCGCCCTTCATCTCGAAGGTCCTCAGATCGGCCACCGCCAGTTCGCCGAGCTTGAAGGCGCGAAGGCCGGCATCGGCGCAATGGGACAGCAACGCGGGCGATATCTGGTAGAACACGGCCCGGCAGCCAGCGGCACGCGCCGCTTCGACGAAACGCCAGACGAGTTCCTGCACGGCGCGATGGTCGCCGACCGGATCGAACAGCGCGATCCAGGAGCGGCCCTGCCGGCCATACATGATGAAGGCTTCGCCGTTTTCCGAAAACATGATGCTCTTGTCGCCCATGCGCACCAGATTGGCATCGGCGTTGCCCTGCTTCATGACGATCTCGACGGCACGCACCAGCGCCTCGTCCGTCGCCTGCTCCGGCCGGAAGCTCGCCGGCCGGAGCAGGCTGAAGACGGCGATCGCCGACGAGATGATGGTGATGCCGAGTACGGCGCGCAGCCCGCGCGGCGCTTCGGCCGTAAATTCGAACTGCCACCAGAGCTGGTTGCTGTATTCGACGTCGCGATAGACGAAGAGCAGGATGACGACGGCGCCGACGACGATCACGGCGATCGCCATCAACCAGGACGCAGTCAGCGCCTGGTTGAGCAGCGAGGCCTGGCGGGTAAAGAGCCGGCGGCTGACGAAGAGCCCGAAGATGAGGAAGGCGAGAAAAGCGGCTTCGACGAGCGCGATCGCCTTCAGCAGCGACAAAGTCAACGCAGCAAGCGCCGAGAACACGGCCACCCACCAGGCGCCGTCGAGCCGCTGGCCGAGGCCGCGCGCGGCGACGACGAGCGCCAGCCCCAGCAGGCTGGAGAGGAAATGTGCCCCTTCGACCATCGGCAGCGGCAGATAGTTGGAGAGGAATTCGAGGTTCTGGTCCGGCGTCGGCGTGACGCTCGAAAACACCAGCATGACGCCGAGCAGCAGCGCGAGAGCCGACAGCAGCTGCGGCATCAGTCGCCCGCCGATACGTCGCATGCTGGAGGCGGCCGGATGGTCGACGAAACGACGCAGCTCCGCCGCCGAGACCGCGAGCACGGCGATCAACAGCGGCAGCACATGGTAGACCAGCCTGTAGAGCACCAGCGATCCGAGCACGGCATCGATGTTCACCGCGCTGCCGAGCGAGGCGATGATCACGGTCTCGAACACGCCGAGCCCGGCCGGAACATGGCTGAGCACGCCGAGACCGACGGCGATCGCATAGACGGCGAGGAAGACCGGCCAGCCGATTGCCGTCTGGGGCAGCAGCACGTAGAGCACCGACGCCGAGGCGGCGATATCGAAGGCGGTGACGAGGAACTGGCGCGACCAGGTACGCGAATCCGGCAAGCGGATTGCGACGGGGCCGAGATCGAGCACACGCCCGTCACGGCCGATAATCATCACCGCGCCCAGAATGGCGACGATCGAACCGGCGATCAGCCGCAGAAGGAAGGGGCTCACGCCGACGAGCGGGCCGATTTCGTCGGCGATGACGATGAGGGCGATCGCCGCGACGCCCGCAAGACCCAGTCCGAAGGACAGCGTGACGAAGGCGATGATTCGGCCGATATCCTCCGGCGAGAGGCCGAGGCGCGTATAGGCGCGGTAGCGGATCGCGCCGCCCGAAAGCGCGCCGAAACCGGCAGTATTGCCGACGGCATAGGCGCTGAACGCCGTCAGCGCCACATGCGGAAAGGGCAGCTTCTTGCCGATGTACTCGATGGCGTTGAGATCGTAGAAGATCAGCGAGAGGAAACTGAGCGCCGTGAAGAACAGCGCAAGCAGGATCGCGCTCGGCCTGGTCGCCGCCAGCGCACCGACGACGTCGTCATAACGCACCTCGTTGGTAAGCTGCATGATCGCGTAACCGACGAGGCAGAAGACCACCAGTGACGCGGCTGCCATCAGCGGCGTTCTGTAACGCCTGAAAAGCCCGCGAAAAGAAAACCCGTCCGTTTCTTCCATCTCTTCCAAATTGCCGTGCCCCGACATCTCGTACCCTGCTGCAACTTCCAGCTTGGCGGGAATCATTTCGAAAGACGTAACATGAGAGGCATATAAGCTCTATGAAGCCATGCCGCTGCTACCCCAGCCCCGCCGCCTGCGCCTCCATCATCCTCAATTGGGGCGAATTTGCGCAGCCGGGCGTCACGGTGCATTGCATTTTCGTAAGCTTCGGAAGAGCCTTGCGCTCGACGGAGAGTCGAGACGCGGGAGAATGGTTCGATATGCAGGATGGTCCGGCCTTCGTGATGCTTGCCGTCGGACGTCTGCTGCTGGGTGGCCTCTATGTCGCTGGCGGCATTCATCATTTTTTCGTTATCGTGCCGCTGACCGAGGCGATCGAAACCCGCGGCGTCCCTTTTGCAAAATGGGTGCTGGTCTTGGGCAGCATATTCCAGATCGTCGTCGGCATCCTGCTGATGCTCGGCCTTTTTGTCGCGGCAGCGGCATTCGGTCTCATCATCTTCACGCTGGCCGCCACCGTCATGCTGCTGAATTTCTGGGACATGCAGGGAACGGCACGCGACAGCGCGATCAATACCTGGAAAACCAACATGGCGATCATCGGCGGCCTGCTGATCGCAGCCGCCGGCGCGATGTGAGGCGGTTCACGCCGCCGGCTCGCCGCCCGCCCGCGCATGCGCGGCGTAGCGCGCGACGGCAGCATCCACCTCCGCGTCGCGATCGCCTGCCACCTGCACCGTCGGCACGGCGAATTCGATACCGTTTTCCTGGAAGGCATTGCGGATCATCGCCAGCGCATTGCGGCGGATGACGAATTGCTCGCCAGGCTTCGTCATCATCGACAGCCGGATTTCGATCGCGAATTCGCCGAACTGCTCGACACCCTTCATCTTCAGCGTCTCGATGATATGAGGACCGAATTCCGGATTTTCGAGCAGGGTCTGCCCGATCTGCTTGATCACCTTCTTCGCCTTGACGAGATCGGTGTCGTATTTGACGTTGAGGCTGATCTTGTCGATCGTCCAGTCGCGATTGAGGTTCTTGACTGCGCCGAGTTCACCGAAGGGTACAGTCGTCAGCGGCCCGCGATGATGCCTGAGCTTCACCGAGCGCAGGCTGAAGGCCTCGACCACGCCCTTGTGGCTGCCGCTTTCGATATATTCGCCGATGCGGAAGGCATCGTCCCAGAGATAGAACATGCCGCTGATGACGTCTTTGACGATCGTCTGCGCGCCAAAACCGACTGCGACGCCGACGACACCGGCGCCGGCGATCAGCGGCCCGATCTCGATACCGAGGCCGGAGAGCACCATCAGAACGGCAATGACGGCGATCACGACGGCGAGAATATTGCGGAAGATCGGCAGCAGCGTCTGTATCCGCGCGCGTTTGGCCTTCTCCTCATCCGTTGCTCCGCCATCCACGGATGAATCGAGCAGCTTGCCGTCGATATAGGCCTTGATGACATGCCAGAGCAGATCGGCGGCAAGCAGGATGACGATGCCGCCGATCACGCCGCGCGCGATCTTGTCGATCATCGTTTCGCCCGCGGCCATCGTATCGGCGCCGACGCCGAGCATATGCCCAAGCCAGATGGCGGCAACGGCAATGATCAGCGCCCGCACGCCACGGTCGAGCAGCACGGCTGCAATGCGGCGCGTGGCAAGGAAGCTCGCTTCGGTCTGCTGCAGCGATTTTACCGCAATCGTCGAGACGGCAAGCACGCGCGGCAGCAGCAGCACGTAAATGCCGAGCCAGAGCAGCCAGTTGAAGCCTGCGACCCAGAGGCTCCAGAGCAACAGGAAATAGACGGTGAGCGCCCAGGAGGTCCCGTGACCACGCTTCTCGTCCTTGTGCGGCCGCGACCAGACCGCCTCGATGGCGATCAGCAGCAGGCCGATGCCCAGGATGTAGCCGACGAGGAGCCGCACACTCGGGGAATAACCGAGCGGCTCCATCGACTGGATCACCGCCCAGCCGAAAATGAAATAGATGACGAAAGTCGCACAGCGCCGATACCAGAAGAATGCAACCGCGCGCGCCGGCATGATCGGATCAGTGATACCCTGCCGTTCTTCCTCCACCCGCGCAAGCCCGATGAGATCGACCAGTACGCCGCCGAGACAAATCGTGAAGCGCTGACCACAAGCGCGACAACGCAAACGATCGCGATGCGCTGGCTGACCGGCGGCCAGCTGACGCTGAGAAGAGCAAGCGCCGTCGCCACTGCGAAGATCAGCGCCGGTATGACGCGCGGGGCGAGATGCATGCCCGCCATCTGCGCCGCCTGGCGGCGGCGGCGGAAGGCATAGCGGGCAATGCGCTCGACGATGGTGCCGAGCAGGAAAATCGCCAGAAACTGCGCCACCATGCGCGACCATCCGGTGGCGGCGATTTCACCGAAGAACAGCGAGGAAGCATGGCCGACCTGCGAGGGCAGCGTCATCGCCGCATCGGAGACCATCGAGACGTGCCGGCGGGCATGCTGCAGCAGACCTGACAGCACCGACATCTGGTCGCTGGCCGCCGAATCGCTCGCGGGCGCCGTCGCCATTTGCGTCGACATCCATTGTTTGACCTGAGGAGTCTGCATGAGCTCCATCATCTGACGCACTTCGGCCGGCGGGGCGGCCGCGGCCGGCACTTGCGCCGGCGGCGTCTGGGAAAAGACAGGCGAAACCGCCGAAAAAAGCGCAAGCAATGCCAGTATGCCTGATATGACGGCCTTCAAGCCCCCTGCCATGCCACGCTCCATGACCGCCTCCAATGAAATGTCGGTCGCTCGTGCAAAGCAGCGCCGACACTTTGCAATGGATACTCGCGACCGTTGCCGCCAGCAAGCAGTAGGGAAACCATACCGATGGCTAGTAAAGGCAAACGTCGCCGCCTCCTCGAAACGAAGCACTGCGCTCGCTACGTCAGGATGACGGCTTTGTCGGAACGGTGAGTGAAGTCGCTTGCCTTCAGGATTTCGCGGCCGGTTTTTCCACGTGGCCGCCGAAGCCCGCACGCATCGCCGACAGCACCTTGTTGGCGAATTCGTCATTGTCGCGCGAGGAGAAGCGACCGTAGAGCGCAGCGCTCAGCACCGGCGTCGGCACGCTTTCGTCGATTGCCGCCATGATCGTCCAGCGGCCTTCGCCGCTGTCCGAAACGCGGCCGGCATATTTCGATAGTGCGGGGTCAGCATGCAGCGCATCGGCCGTGAGATCGAGCAGCCAGGAGGTGATGACGCTGCCGCGGCGCCAGACTTCGGCGACATCCTGAAGGTTGAAGTCGTATTGGAAATGTTCCGGATGGGCGAGCGGCGCGGTTTCCGCATCGGTCTCATGCGAGGCTGCGCCGATATTGGCGTGTTTCAGGATATTGATGCCTTCGGCATAGGCGGCCATCAGGCCATATTCGATGCCGTTATGCACCATCTTGACGAAATGACCGGCGCCATGCGGACCGCAATGCAGGTAACCCTGCTCCGCGGTGCTGGCCGCAGCCGCTTCAACGCTCCGGTTCGGCGAGGCTTCCGTCTTGCCGACGCCGGGTGCCAGCGTCGCGAAGATCGGGGAAAGGTGTTCGACGATACCCTTCTCGCCGCCGATCATCAGGCAATAACCGCGCTCGAGGCCGAAGACGCCGCCGCTTGTGCCGACATCGACATAGTGGATGCCCTTGGTGATGAGGTCGGCGCCGCGGCGGATGTCGTCATGGTAATAAGAGTTTCCGCCGTCAATGACGATATCGCCATTCTCAAGCAGCGGCACCAGGCTCGCCAGCACCTTGTCGACGATCGCCGCCGGCAGCATCAGCCAGATGGCGCGTGGATGGGTGAGCTTCGAGACGAATTCCTGGAGCGAAGCACTGCCGGTCGCACCGAGGCCTGCGAGCTCGGCAACGCTTTCCGGCCTGGCGTCGTAGACGACGCATTCGTGACCGCCTCGCATCAAGCGCTGGACCATATAATTGCCCATGCGGCCCAAACCAACCATGCCAAGCTGCATAATGAATCTCCTGGAAACCGAAATGAAGTATCGAATCCGGAAATTAGCACCCGCAGTGTGACAGGCAAGCGAAGTCTCGGTGATATTGGCGAATGCGACGATTGCGCCACTGACCTCCTTGAGACCGACGTCCTGTCAAATGTCCGGCGCGCTGGCCGGCTCACCCTTCATTTCGCTGAGGAACATGCCCTCGCGCAGATTGATGCCATATTCGACAAAAGCCTTCATGCAGCAAAGCATCTGCGTCCAGCCTTCGCAGTTGAGATAGCTGCCGCGCCGGCCAGCATCGTCTTCGCGCCAGCCGGTCTCGGCAATGGTCACCAAGGTGCCGCCGTCTTCCAACGGCTTGAAGTTCATCTCGACCAGCGTCTTGTACCTTGCCTCGTCCTCGCCGGTGCCGCCATCCCAGCGCAGCACGATGCGGCTTTCCGGCACCAGTTCGACCACCTCGACCGGCGCATCCTTCCACCAGGTCACCGTCGTGCCCTTCACGAGCGGTGCGCTCGCCCCGCCGATCGTGGTGAAATAGCTGCTGAGCTTCTTCGGATTGACGACGGCATCGAACACCTCGGCGACGGGGCGGCCGATGCGGCCGGAAACGCGGATTCCGAGAGACATGACACTTCTCCTCCTCTCCATTGTGGCTGTTTCCGTTGTACTTGGCTTCATTATGTTATAAAAACATAACATGTCAAGCGAATCAACCGACGATCCTGTCTTCAAGGCGCTGGCGCATCATCGCCGCCGCGAAATCCTCGATCTGCTCAAGGATGGCCCCCGAACCACAGGGACCCTCTGCGAGATGTTTCCGCAGATGGACCGCTGCACGGTGATGCAGCATCTGAAGGTGCTGGAGGAGGCCGACCTGGTCATCGCCAGGAAGGAGGGCCGCGAGCGCTGGAACCACCTGAACAGCCTGCCGATCAAGCATATCTGTGACCGCTGGATCAGCGCCTATGCCGGCCATGCGCTCTCTATCCTCGACCGGCTGAAAGGCGACCTGGAAGGTCAGCCCGAATAATGACCCGGCGTCAAACCGCCTTGCCGCCCGGTCCGCCGAAGCCTTATGCTGGCAAAAACGGCACGGGATCAGACGGATGACGATATCGGGAGCCGGCATACGCCGCATGCGGCTGCTGCGCAGCATGAAGCAAGGACATCTCGCCGAGCTCCTCGGCGTCAACCAGGCGACGATCTCACGCTGGGAGCGCGATCAGCTCGCCCTATCACCCGAACAGGCCGTCAAGCTGGAACGGATTTTCGCCTCGCCGCGACATGCAGCAGTCGATGCGGCGCTGAAGCGGCTGGTCGAGGATTCCGTCCGGCCGGTGCATCTGATCTGCGACCGCACCCACCGGCTGCTCTCCGCCTCCCGCCCGCGGCAGGCGGAGTGGCGGGCGCCGCTCGGCGCCTTTCTCGGCCGCTCTCTGTTCCCCTACGCTTCCGCCGAAATCGCCGCCGCCGAGCAGTCGCTGGAGGAGCACGGTTGGCATGCGGGCAGGCTCTCGTCGCTGACCCTCGATACCGGCGCCAACGGCAATGCTCTGCTGCCGATCGCCGCCGGCCGCGTGACCTGGGAAAGGATCATGCGTTCCGATGGCAGCGCCGGCCGTCTCGTCACGACCATCGGCTGAGGCTGCAGCTTTCCTGCATTCCCATGCATAATTTATGCGTTGTCTGGAAACCTTAGTCTTTATAGCGTCCGCCGCCGAACGGTTAGGAGACGATGTGATGACGATACTGGTGACGGGAAGTGCCGGCCATCTCGGCGAGGCGCTGATGCGAACGCTGAGGGCGGAAAGCCGCTGGATGCGCGGCATCGATATCAAGCCCTCGGCTTTCACCGACATGGTCGGCTCGATCAGTGATCGCGCCTTCGTCCGGCAGGCGATGTCAGGCATCAGCCACGTCATCCATGCCGCGACGCTGCACAAGCCGCATGTAGCGACCCACGGCAATTACGATTTCCTCGACACAAATATCGCCGGCACTCTGCACCTGCTCGAAGAGGCGACCGCCGCAGGCGTCGCAAGCTTCGTCTTCACCAGCACCACCAGCACCTTCGGCGCGGCATTGACGCCGGTTGCCGGCGAACCGGCGGCATGGGTGACCGAGGACGTGCTTCCCGTCGCAAAAAACATCTACGGCGTAACGAAACTCGCCGCCGAAGGCCTGTGCGAACTCTTTGCCCGCAAATCCGGCCTGCCGGTGGTCATTCTCAGGACGTCGCGTTTCTTTCCCGAAAACGACGACGGCCCCGCCATTCGCAACAGATATTCGGCGGAGAATGCCCAGGCCAACGAGCTTCTTCACCGCCGCGTCGACATCAGCGATGTGGTCGGCGCCCATCTGCTGGCGCTGGAAAAGGCACCGGCAATCGGCTTTGGCCGCTACATCGTCTCCGCCACGACGCCGTTTTCGGCGAGCGATCTTGCCGCGATCAGGCATAACGCGCCTCATGTCGTCGAACGGCTGTTCCCGGGTGCAGGCGCCCTCTACGCATTACGCGGCTGGAAAATGTTTCCGGCGCTCGACCGTGTCTATGTCAACGAACGCGCAAGACAGGACCTCGGCTGGCAGCCGCGATATGATTTCCGTTTCGTACTCGATTGCCTGCGCGACGACAGGGAATGGCGAAGCCCCTTGGCACTGGATATCGGTTCCAAAGGCTACCACGACGAGGTCTTTGCCGAAGGGCCTTATCCGGTCGGATAGAGCGCGAGCTGGAGTGCGGATAGCCGAAAGCTGAGATCGTCTTCAGCACGACGCTTTCACTGAGAAGTAAGTGTCATCCAGATATCACGATCCCGTCATAGACCGTCTGCCGGGGATATGGGGCGACGAAATCCAGGGCCTGTTGTGCCATCGGGAAATCGAATCCAGGCCGGGGTGTCATTTGAAGCGGTGTCCAGCCTGCAGGCGGAAACCGTTTCGAGAGCGCTTTTGACCGAGAGGGTATTTCCATGAAGAGTATAAGACCGTACGCATCGCGGCTGTTCGCCGCGGTTCTCGCCGCATCCGCCGCCATTCCGGCCGTCGCAAGTGCCGAGAATTCCGCCACCGTCGGTGGCCTCACCTTCGTCAACAAGGGCCTGGTCGGCATCGGGCGTATCCCGGCCAACGAGCGCGACAAATTCGGCGAGACCTTCGGTTCCGGCTCGGGCATGGCGGTCGATCAGGCCGCCTGGAGCCGCGACGGCGCCAGCTATAAGGGCACGCTCTACCTGCTGCCCGACCGCGGTTACAACGCCGTTGGCACCGTCGACTATCGGCCCCGCCTGAACACCATCTCGATCGGCCTGACACCGACCGCTCCGGGTGCGGCACCCGAGGCCGGCAAGGAACAGTCTGGCGTCGACGCAAAGCTCGTCGATTCCACGCTCTTCATCGACGACAAGGGTGGCGACATGACGGGTCTCGACCCGGAATCCGCCGTCCGCCCCGCTGCCGGCGATTTTCCGCCGCTGCCGCAGGCGACGAACGGCAAGATCGCGCTCGACAATGAAGCCATCATCCGCATGGCCGACGGTACCATGTTCGTCAGCGATGAATATGGCCCTTATATCTATCACTTCTCGGCCGACGGCCACCTGCTGTCTGCCACCCAGCCGCCGAAAGCTCTTTTGCCGATGCGCAAGGGCGCGCTGAGCTTCGCCTCCAACAATCCCGGCCCCGGCGCATCCGCGCCGGACCCGAAGGATCCAGAGACCGGCCGCCAGAACAACCAGGGTCTCGAAGGCATGGCGATGACGCCGGACGGTAAGTTCATCATATCAGTGCTGCAGTCGGCTGCCCGCCAGGACGGCGGCGATTCCGGCTCGACCCGCCAAAATACCCGCGCCATGATCTATGACGCCGCCGATCCCGATCATCTGAAACTGGTGCACGAATATGTCGTACCGCTGCCGGTCTTCAAGGACGCCAAGGACAAGACGACGATCGCCGCGGAGAGCGAAATCGTCGCTCTTTCCGACAAGACCTTTCTGATGCTCGCCCGCGACAGCGGCAACGGCCAGGGCCTGAAGGGTGACACCTCGCTCTACCGCAAGGTCGGTATTGTCGACGTTTCCGCTGCGACCGACATCGCCGGCAGCGATTTCGACGCCGGCAAGCCGATCGCGCCGAAGGGCGTCGTCGATCCCTCGCTGACGCCGGCGACGCTGACACCCTTCATCGATCTCAACGACAAGGCCGAGCTTGCCCGCTTCGGCCTGCACAACGGCGCGCCGAACGACAAGAACAATCTGTCGGAAAAATGGGAAGCCATGGGGCTTGCGAGCGTTCTCGACCCGAACCTGCCGGACGACTACTTCCTGTTCGTCGCCAATGACAACGACTTCTTGACGCAGGATGGTTTCCAGGTGGGTGCAGCCTACAAGGCGGACGGCGGTGCCGACGTCGACACCATGTTCCAGGTCTTTCAGGTCACCCTTCCAAGTCTGAAGAAGTAGTCGCGCACTGACAAGGGCGGACGCGGAAGCCGCGCGTTCGCCCGCCATATCCGGGATCCCTGCCGACGATAAAAGGGAAGGGTGCGATCCACGACCACCGATGGATGTTTACGATCCTGGGTGCCTACAAACGTAGGTGGGCGCCGTGTGTCCAGGCCCACGGGCCTGGCCAGGGACAGCTCCCTTTGGATCGAGTATGGCCCCAGGGATTGTGGTTCCTGTCGAGAGGCGCAGACCGCAAGGCGATATATAAGGTTGTTTGCGCTGACGCGCCAGTGGCGACGGAAGGCCACCCCTATTTAATTGAGATCAATTGAGTTCCGGGGCGGACCGGCCATTCAGCTTGTCGGTGATGCCGCGGATGCGGCTCGAGACCTCGCTCAGCGCTGCCGCAAGATTTTCTTCGGTCCGGGCGGTCGCGGCAAGCACCGTATCGCGATTGCCGCGTAGCGACTCGAGCTCGGATTCCAATCCGGCCACGCGGCGCGTCAGCTCGGCAATCTCGTCCACGATCATGATGCCGGCCATGACGGTGATCCTGAGATCACCGATTTCGCCGAACTGGTCCTTGAGATGGCCGACATAGCGGTCGAAACGGGTGGCGAGATCGGTCAGGTGATCCTCCTGCCCTTCCTCGCAGGCCATGCGATAGGCCTTGCCGTCGATCGTTACCGTCACCTGCGCCATGCCAAACTCTTTCTATCAGCGATCCAGAACTGCGCGGATCGTTTCCATCGCCGTCACCAGCCGCCGCGATACTTCGCGATTGACCTCTTCCAGCCGGTTGGCGCGGAATTCGGCCTGATCGAGCTCCTGCGCCAGCCGGGAGCGGTCGGCGTGCACGCGCCGCACCTCGCCCTCGATCTCGCCCTGCTCGCGCTGCCGCTCGACGCGCATGTCGACGGCGTTTTCGAGGCTCGAAATCGCCTGTCTCAATTCGTTGAGCGCTGCTTCCATGGTTTTGCCTGTGGGCATCATGTCTTTCCGATTCCCGCGCAGGATCCGCGAATCGGCACGCCGCGCCGATCCTGCGATTTCAAAAGGATATGCAGCTCGCCGACGGCCCGTCAATAAATCCTGTCACTTGTCCGCCAGCCTATCCTGTGGATGAGCGTTTTCCACATGCTCGTCGCATCAAATTCGTCATTTGTACAATCGCGCGATCAAATGTCAAAAATCGCCGCTGCCCGCCCGGATTTGGCCCGCCATTTATTGACTTGCCCGTCCCAACTGCTATGTCTCTGCCGCTTTCACTCGATGGTCTTGGAGGCTCGAGGCCATCCCCCGACACCCGGAACTTGCGGAAAAGCCATGACCTCTCCCGAACAACACGACCGGATGGCGAATGCGATCCGTTTTCTCGCCATGGACGCCGTTGAAAAGGCGAACTCCGGCCACCCGGGCATGCCGATGGGCATGGCTGACGTGGCAACGGTCCTGTTCACCAAATATCTGAAGTTCGATCCGAAGAAGCCACACTGGCCGAACCGCGATCGCTTCGTGCTGTCGGCCGGCCATGGCTCGATGCTGCTCTACTCGGTGCTGTATCTGACCGGTTATCCTGACATGACGATCGAAGATCTGAAGCAGTTCCGCCAGCTCGGCTCGAAGACGGCCGGCCATCCGGAATATGGTCACGCGACCGGCATCGAAACGACCACCGGGCCGCTCGGCCAGGGTATTGCCAATTCCGTCGGCATGGCGATTGCCGAACGCAAGCTGCGCGAGGAGTTCGGCTCCGATCTCCAGGATCACTATACCTATGCGATCTGCGGCGACGGCTGCCTGATGGAGGGCATCAGCCATGAAGCCATCGCGCTCGCCGGCCACATGAAGCTCAACAAGCTCGTTCTGTTCTGGGACAACAACTCGATCACCATCGACGGCGCCGTGTCGCTGTCGGATTCCACCGATCAGATCGCCCGCTTCAAGGCCGTTCACTGGAACACGATCGAGATCGACGGTCACGATCAGGCTGCCATCGCCGACGCGATCGAAGCTGCCCACAAGTCCGACCGCCCGACCTTCATCGCCTGCAAGACGATCATCGGCTTCGGCGCCCCGAACAAGCAGGGCACCCACAAGGTCCACGGCAACCCGCTCGGCGCCGAGGAAATCGCTGCCACCCGCAAGGCGCTGAACTGGGAAGCCGAAGCCTTCGTCATCCCGTCTGATGTCCTTGACAGCTGGCGTGCAGCCGGCGCCCGCTCCGTCGAGCTCGTCAAGTCCTGGGAAGACGGCCTCGCCAAGGCTCCGGCCAGGGCCGAGTTCACCCGCCGCATGGCAGGCGAGCTGCCGGAAGGCTTCGACGCCGCGATCAGCGCATACAAGAAGAAGCTCGCCGAGACCAAGCCGACGGTTGCGACCCGCAAGGCTTCGGAAGACGCGCTCGAGGTCATCAACGGCTTCCTGCCGGAAACGCTCGGCGGCTCCGCCGACCTGACGCCGTCGAACAACACCAAGACCAGCCAGATGCATTCGATCACCCCGACGGATTTCGCCGGTCGTTACATGCATTGGGGCATCCGCGAGCATGGCATGGCGTCTGCCATGAACGGCATTGCGCTGCATGGCGGCCTCATCCCCTACAGCGGCGGCTTCCTGATCTTCTCGGATTATTGCCGCCCGCCGATCCGCCTTGCTTCGCTGATGGGCATCCGCGTCATTCACGTCCTGACGCATGACTCGATCGGCGTCGGCGAAGACGGCCCGACTCACCAGCCCGTCGAACAGCTCGCCGGTCTGCGCGCCATCCCGAATCTGATGGTCTTCCGCCCGGCCGACGCCACGGAAACGGCGGAATGCTGGCAGATCGCCATCAAGACGCACAACCGTCCTTCGGGCCTTGCTCTGACGCGCCAGAACCTGCTCGCAGCTCGCACCGAATACAGCGAAAAGAACCTTTGCGAACAGGGCGCCTATGTGCTCGCCGGCAATGCCGACGCCAAGGTGACGATCTTCGCCTCCGGCTCCGAAGTCGAAATCGCCGTTGCGGCTCGTACGGCACTCGAAGCCAAGGGCGTCACCGTCCGCGTCGTATCGGTTCCCTGCACGGAACTGTTCTTCGAGCAGCCGGAAGCCTATCGCAAGCAAATCCTCGGCAACTCGCCGGTCAAGATTGCCGTCGAAGCCGCCGTTCGCGAAGGCTGGGATGCGTTCATCGGACCGGAAGGCACTTTCATCGGCATGAAGAGCTTCGGCGCTTCCGGCCCGGTCAAGGAAGTCTACAAGCATTTCGGCATCACCGCCGACGCCGTCGTTGCGGCCGCGGAAGCAAAGCTTTAATGAGGGCGCCTTGAGGCGCTCTCCATCTCCTCAATTCCAGGCCCTCACCTATCGGGCCCTACTCTATCGGGAGTGAATGAACATGACAGTCAAGGTTGCCATCAACGGTTTCGGCCGCATCGGCCGCAACGTCCTTCGCGCCATCGTCGAATCCGGCCGCACCGACATCGAAGTCGTCGCCATCAACGATCTCGGCCCGGTTGAAACCAACGCCCACCTGCTGCGCTACGACTCGATCCACGGCCGCTTCCCGGCAACGGTGAAGGTCGAGGGCGACTCGATCATCGTCGGCAACGGCAAGCCGATCAAGGTCACGGCGATCAAGGATCCGGCAACGCTTCCGCACCGCGAACTCGGGGTCGACATCGCGATGGAATGCACCGGCATCTTCACCGCCCGCGACAAGGCTGCCGCCCACCTGACGGCTGGTGCCAAGCGCGTCATCGTCTCGGCGCCCGCCGATGGCGCTGACCTGACGGTTGTCTTCGGCGTCAACCATGACCAGCTCACCAAGGAGCACTTGGTCATCTCCAACGCGTCCTGCACCACCAACTGCCTGGTGCCGGTCGTGAAGGTTCTCGACGACGCCGTCGGCATCGACCACGGCTTCATGACGACCATCCACTCCTACACCGGTGACCAGCCGACGCTCGACACGATGCACAAGGACCTGTATCGCGCCCGCGCGGCCGCCCTTTCCATGATCCCGACCTCGACGGGTGCTGCCAAGGCAGTCGGCCTCGTTCTGCCGCATCTGAAGGGCAAGCTCGACGGCACCTCGATCCGCGTTCCGACCCCGAACGTTTCCGTCGTCGACTTCAAGTTCGTCGCCAAGAAGGCGACCAGCGTTGGCGAAATCAACGAAGCCATCCAGGCTGCTGCAAACGGCAAGCTGAAGGGCATCCTCGGCTACACCGACGAGCCGCTCGTCTCCCGTGACTTCAACCACGACAGCCACTCCTCGATCTTCGCAACCGATCAGACCAAGGTCATGGAAGGCAGCTTCGTGCGCGTCCTGTCCTGGTACGACAACGAGTGGGGCTTCTCCAGCCGCATGTCCGACACGGCAGTCGCTTTCGCCAAGCTCATCTGAGCGCTCTTCAGGCATCGACATGCAAGCGGCCCGGGAAACCGGGCCGCTTTTTGTTGCCATGCCTTCCGAACAAAACCGGCCTTCCCCGCACCAGAGCAACTCCAGGAAAAGTGCGAAGCGGTTTTCCGTCCGGAGTTGCGTAAAAACAAAAAGTTGGAGCGGTTCTGCGCTTCGATGAGAAGCTGAACCGCTCCGGCATCTTTTCGTCCATCGCCCGGATGAGATCTGCTAGAATACATCACCCTGGACATTCGAAATGCCCAGTTTCCTCGCGCATCGGCCACCGGCCAGGCGCGGCCACGCCAATACCGTGCGGCAGCACTGTCGCCCGCATGAAAATGAGAGAGATGGATGGATTACTTTACCGTTGAAATCGCCGGCCGCGCCGTTGCCAGTTTTCGCTCGGAAAATCACGAGGAAGCGACGCATTTCTTCGAGGCGGAAGACTTTCGCGACGATCTGACCATCCTGGAATCCGAAGGCAAGCCCCTGTGGGACCGCAAAGCGGCCCTGAGCTTGCGCAAGGCGACCACCGAGGAAGCAAGCGAAGTCGAGCACGCCTATGAATTCGACGACGATCCCGAACGGACCATCGAGGACGAGTTCGTCGTGTTCCTGGTCCCGGTCGCGGATCTTACCGACGAGGGCGAGGACACAGAAGACTGACCGCCGATCCGCATCTTTTTCCGGTTTCGACGTCATATCGAGGCGACGGGTTCGTATGACGCCGCCGTTCGCAGGACAGGATGGCGGCGCAGTTGAGGCGGCCTCGGGTTCGAATTCGATAGGCGTCCCTGCGCGAAACCATCGTCGACGAATTCCCTGGCCGCAAGGATGGATCACGGGTTGGCAATCCGCTGGCCAAGCGTGCTAGATTGAGGAAATGCACAGCACTGCACAATGGCTAAAATGAGCCAAGTGGAGGTGATAAATGGTAGAGGCACAAAAACGCTTGTCCCACACCACCCTCAAACGGCGGCAGCGGTTTCACCCCAAGAGGGACGTCAGACCCGCCGTACTAGCAAAGGCTAATCGTCTGGTCATCTGGGTTGCCGCGTTCATTGGCCTCTCGTTTCTTGCCATCGTCATGCTTCAGGCAGTGTTGGGATAGCGGAGCAAGGGCCGGTCGCTTCCGGCACAAGACGACAGCCGGCTGCTCTCGCTGGGCCGCCGGCATGTCCTACCCGATATCGAAAAATCTCCGCGTTCATTTTCCCAACTCTCCGCATCCGCGCCTGCAATCCATTCTTCCCGTCATTGGACAAGGCAAACGGGCCGCGTGAAAGGAGGAGCGTGTCTTATCCTGTTGCCATTCGCAGATACCGGCAGGAAAAATCCGTGCCTGTCTCTTTTGCCCTGCTCTCGCCTGATTTTCCTATACATTCTTTATAGAGAGTTTCTCCCGTAGCATCCGTGTCGGTTGGCCGTCCCGCAGCCGTTCAGCAGCATGAAGCAGCATCGCGACGAGGTTAAGCCGCAAGGCCTACCCTTCTCTGACGTTTTGCCGTTTACTGATGGATCGCGCGTGAGGGAGGGTTTGAAATAGGGCGGATCGGCCGGGGCGGCTGTGTTCGCGAAGCAGTCGATGGAAAGGGGTGGGCATGGAAGCGTTCTATATCGTGGTGCTGGTCTCGACGGCGCTCGTGCTTCTTGCCGCTTTTTCGAGCCTGCTCGCCTTCCGTTTCGGCGCCCCCCTGCTGCTGCTCTTCCTGATGATCGGCCTTGCGGCGGGCGTCGATGGCCTCGGCATCGAGTTCAGCAACAATTACCTTGCCTATATTCTCGGTTCCATTGCGCTGGCCGTGATCCTCTTCGATTCCGGCTTCGGCACGCCTATGCAGGCCTTTCGGCTGGCGGCCGTGCCCTCTCTGGCGCTCGCCTCGGTCGGTGTGCTGATCACTGCCTCGCTCTTTGCCTTGGCCGCCATGTGGCTGTTGAATTTCACCTGGCTGGAAGGTCTGCTGCTCGGCTCGATCGTCGCATCGACGGATGCGGCCGCCGTTTTCTTCCTGCTGCGCATCGGCGGCATCAACATCCGCGACAAGGTGCGCTCGACGCTGGAAGTGGAATCCGGCACCAATGATCCGATGGCGATCTTCCTCACCATCGCCCTTGTCGAGGTGCTGGCCAGCGGCGAGCGTTACGCCGGCATCAATATCGGCATGCTCGCCATGTTCGTGCAGCAGATGGGCCTCGGCGTCATTCTCGGCCTGCTCGGCGGCATGATGATCGTGCTGATCGTCAGCAAGCTCGATACCGATCGCGGCCTGACGCCGATCTTCGTGCTGGCGCTCGCTCTTCTCGTCTTCTCCTTCACCGGCGCGGTCGGCGGCAGCGGCTTCCTCGCCGTCTATGTCGCCGGCATCTACGCCGGGAACCGCAAGATGCAGGCGATCGGAACTATCAAACGCTTCCAGGACGGCATGACCTGGCTGGCGCAGATCATCATGTTCCTGGTGCTCGGCCTGCTCGCCACGCCGTCGCAATTTCCTGTCATCATCGTGCCCGCCATCCTGCTCGCTCTCTTCCTGATCTTCGTCGCCCGACCGTTGGCAGTCTGGCTGTCACTGCTTCCCTTCGATTATACCCAGCAGGAAATCGGCTTCGTCGCTTGGGTCGGCCTGCGCGGCGCCGTCTCCATCCTGCTTGCCATCATGCCGATCCTCGGCGGGCTTGAGAACGGCCAGATCTATTTCAACACCGCATTCATCATCGTGCTGGTCTCGCTGCTTCTCCAGGGCTGGACGATCAAGCCCGTCGCCAAGAAGCTCGGGCTGATCATTCCGCCGCGCATCGGCGCCGTCGATAAGGTCGAGGTCGATCTGCCTGGGGCGGCCAACCACGAGTTGCTCTCCTACCGCGTCATCAAGGATAGCCCGGTGCTGCGCGGCGAGCGTATTCCGCGCTGGGCGACACCCTCGCTGGTCATCCGCGACGGCAAGTCGATGCGCTACCAATATGCCGGGCGGCTGCGCGAGCACGATCTTGTCTACCTCTTCATCGTGCCGAGCTATTCCCGGCTGCTCGACCGTCTCTTCGCCAGCCGGGCGCCGGTGGATGACGACGATGCCGAATTCTTCGGAGCCTTCGCGCTCTCCCCCGCCCGCCCCGCCGCCGATCTCGACGCCGCCTATGGCCCCGGCCTGCTCAACGAATCCGAAAAGGGCCTGACGATCGCCGAATTGATGCGGCAGCGCCTCGGCGGCAAGGCCGATTATGCCGACCGCGTCCGCCTCGGCTCGATCATCCTCATCGTCCGCGATCTCGACGAGCACGACCACATCACCTCCGTCGGCATGTCGCTCGAAGCAGTCGAACCGGCAATTACGCTGCCGATCTTCATCAATCTCAAGGACATCACCCAGCGCATCCGCGACCGACTGAACGGACGCCGGAACCGGGAAACCAAGGCCTCCGAAAGCACGCCGAAAGCGCCGGCCGGACGCGACGAAGGCACACGCGAAAACGGCCGTTGAACGCCTTGCGTCTCGAATGATCCTTGCTATGTTCGGCGCAACTTTCGCCAACCACGACAGGATCCTCCCCATGCCTTCTTTCAAGACCCTCGACGATCTTTCCGACATCCGCGGCAAGCGCGTTCTCGTCCGCGTCGACCTCAACGTCCCGGTGAAAGACGGCAAGGTCACCGATACGACGCGCATCGAGCGTGTGGCGCCAACGATCCTGGAATTGTCCGAAAAGGGTGCCAAGGTGATCCTGCTGGCTCATTTTGGCCGGCCGAAGGATGGCCCTTCGCCGGAGCTGTCGCTGTCGCTGATCGCCCCTTCCGTCGAGGAAGTGCTTGATCATGCCGTGCTGACGGCCTCCGATTGCATTGGCGAGGCCGCCGCCTCCGCCGTTGCTGCGATGAATGACGGCGATATCCTGCTTCTGGAAAACACCCGCTTCCACAAGGGCGAAGAAAAGAACGACCCCGACCTCACCAAGGCGCTTGCCGCCAACGGCGATATTTATGTCAACGACGCCTTCTCGGCCGCCCACCGCGCCCATGCCTCGACCGAGGGTCTTGCTCACCACCTGCCGGCCTATGCCGGCCGCACCATGCAGGCCGAGCTGGAGGCGCTGGAAAAGGGTCTCGGCAATCCGGCTCGCCCTGTCGTCGCGATCGTCGGCGGCGCCAAGGTCTCCACCAAGATCGACCTCTTGATG
>NZ_JBFUAY010000061.1:0-31163 GCF_056406015.1 Rhizobium sp. P1_E1
CCCAGGATAAACTTTTTCATTTTACTTCCTCCACAAAGCGGTGCCCGGCTGCACCCTCCTCACGCCGGAACTCCAGGCATTTGCTCTGAAGCCTATTCTATCTCGCGATCGATCTCGTTACTCACCGCACTGACACACAGCTTCAAAGCGCCGGCGCGGCCGCCAACCGCCCATAAGAGCCGGACTCGTGTGGCTCAGCGCTTCAGTTGAGCCTTTTGTTTCACCGCGCTGGCCGAATCCTTCAAGTGAGCGCAAAGCGCGTGGATGGCATTCGCTATCTCCTCATGAGTTCCGTTTTTCCGGTGGAGCGAAATTGACCGCTTCACGAATCTCTACGCGAAATTCCGCAGCAATCCATCATTCTGGCAAGGAGCTCACTTGCATTCTTGAAAGAATGTTGAGGGAAATGAGGGAATCCCATCATCCCCAGATGTTTTCGGGATGACGATATCGAAGGGCACGAGCTGGCCGATCTCGGTTGAGAAAGTGATCGTTATTCCAGGTGCCCCCGACGAAATCCGGAACCCGGCAAGAAGCGAGCGCATCCCGAAAATTGGCGGGATTGCAAGCCTCAGAACACTGGAAATCGCTTGCGCCCTAGCCTCCAGCCAGGTCACCCAGATCTGCACTAATTGTCGAAATACCTTTGGGGTGAYGTTCGTCCTTTTCGCTCAGTGAAACGCCCTTGTTGTTGCAAGGTGCAGCGGTGCTCCAAACTGCACTTCAAGGGTTGCTCCGCGTCGTCCGTCGGCGCGCGCGCGCTCCAACGGAAACGCTGAATGTCATTGGCATCTGTGACTGGGCCTGGCGTCGCAGCTGCCGCTACGGCAGCATAGTCTGTGATTTATAGAGGCGGAGCATCGTGGGGTTGTTGCCCGACCGCGAGATGGYAACGGCGGAAGCGTGGCTTGCCGTTCATCCAGGCATCACGGCCGTGTCGCACCGTTTCAGAACGCGTTCTGCGATAGCGAATGGCGTTGACGCTTCATTTGCAGATTGACCCGTTCAAGTTAGCAGAAGACGCCCACAGCTTCGCCCACTGAACTGGCAGGTCCTTGGGCTCAGAGCACCGAAACAACAGCCTTGGCGAGGTCGTCGAGCCGGTCTTCCCTGAGGCCCGCGACATTGAAGCGGGAATCACCAACCATATAGATGCCGAATTCATCTCGCAGGCGGTCGACCTGCGCTTCGGTCAGGCCGAGCCGCGAGAACATACCCCGATGGTCGGCAATAAAGTCGAAGCGCGAGGTGTTGGACTGGCGACGGAGCGCTTCGGCAAAGCCCTTTCGCAGGTTGAGCATACGAAGCCGCATAGCTTCTAGTTCGGACTTCCAGTCAGCGCGCAGTGTATCGTCCTCGAGGATAAGGCGGACGGCGGCGGCGGCATGGTCCGGCGGCATGGAATACAGCACGCGAGTGGTGGCGAGCGCCTGACTGCCAGCGATCTTTACACTTTCTGCGTCCCTGCCCATCAGGATGACGGCGCCGACGCGGTCGCGGTAGACCGAAAAGTTCTTCGAGCAGGAGGTGGCGACAGCCATTTCCGGCACCTTGCTTGCGAGCAGGCGAACGGCGGCGGCATCTGCCTCCAAACCGTCGCCAAAGCCTTGATAGGCAAGATCGATAAAGGGAAAAAGGTCGCGTTCGACGAGAAGATCCGCCACCAGACCCCATTGCTCGATCGTCAGATTGGCGCCGGTCGGGTTGTGGCAGCAGCCATGCACCAGAATGATGTCGCCGGCCTTTGCCTGCTTCAATCCCTTGAGCATGGCCTCGGCCTTCACCGTGCCGCTGGCGGGATCGAAATAGGGATAGGTCGCGATATTGAGGCCTGCAGCCTTCAGGATCGGTACATGATTCACCCAGGTCGGGTCGGAGAGCCAGACGGTGGCGTCCGGCCGGGCCTTTACCAATAGGTCGGCGATCGTGCGGAGTGCGCCCGAGCCGCCCGCTGTCTGGCAGGCGAACATGCGCGAGAGATCGGCCTTCTCGCCAAAGACCAGCTTCAGCATGGCCTTGTTGAAACCCTCATCGCCTGCCATGCCGACATAGGTCTTGCTCGTCTGGCTTTCATAGAGGCGCTTCTCAGCGTCACGCACGGCCCGCATGATGACGGTCGCACCCTGCGAATCCTTGTAGACGCCGACGCCGAGATCCATTTTCGTCGGCCGTGCGTCATTTCTGTACAGAGCCGAGAGGCTGAGGATCTTGTCTGGCGGCGCGGCAGTGAGGGTTTCGAACACGGCTTTTCCTTTGAATTAAGGTCGAATGCGGAGACGCTGCCCCGCGTCGGCTGAATCAATGCTCGAACTCGCTTTGCGACCCGGAGCGTATTGCGGCAAGAACCTGCTTTTGAAGAGCAACGAATTCCGACGTTGCAATCATGTCCTGGTTTCGTGGACGGGAAAGCCCGACGTGGAAAGTCGCGTTGATGCGTCCCGGATTGATGCTCATCGCCACAATTCGGTCGGACAGATAGACGGCTTCTTCGACATCGTGCGTGACGAACAGGACGGTCAGCCGATGCTCTTCCCAGATTTGGGTCAGCAGTTCCTGCATCTGGTGTCGGGTCAGAGCGTCGAGCGCGCCGAACGGCTCATCCATCAATAGCATTTTCGGTCGATAGGACAGGGCACGTGCAATGGCGACGCGCTGCTTCATGCCACCCGACAGTTGCGACGGAAATGCATCGGCGAACTTGGTGAGCTTCACCAGTTCAATGTGGTGGCGGGCGACATCCCGGCACTCGGCAGTCGGCAACCCGGCCGCCTGCAGGGCGAATTCAACATTCTGCTGCGCGGTCAGCCACGGCAACAGCGTGTAGGATTGGAAGACAACGCCGCGATCGAGCCCGGGACCGACGATCGGCGCTCCATCCGTCAGAAGAAGGCCATTGTCGAAGCCCTGAAGTCCGGCGACGATCGACAGCAGCGTACTCTTGCCGCAGCCGGAAGCACCGACCAAGGAGACGAATTCGTTGTCAGCGAGTTCCAGGTCGATACCGCTGAGGGCGTGGACGGGGCTCTTCCTGCCACCATACCATTTGTTCAGACCCTCGATCTTTAGTTTGGGTTCGCTCATCTCAATGCCTTGCAGCGTAACGGAAGAAGATGCGCTCCAGGGCCTTCATGCTTTGGTCTGTGATCAGACCGAGCAAGCCAAGGAGCAGGATGTAACCAATGATCGTCTGCGTCTGGAAATATCGCTGAGAGACGACGATCCGATAGCCGAGGCCGGACGTCGCCGCCACAAGTTCTGCCAGCACAAGCCAGGTCCAGGCCCAGCCGAGGCTGATGCGCAGCGTGTCCCAGATGCCGGGGAGGGCAGACGGCAGGACGATGCGGCGCAGGATCCTGGTTTCTGACATTCCGAGCGTACGGCCCAGTCCGACGAAGTCGGTCGGCACACGCTTGACGCTGTCCATGACCATCAGTACCTGCTGGAAGAAGGTTCC
Organism: Rhizobium sp. P1_E1; assembly: GCF_056406015.1. NCBI lineage: Bacteria > Pseudomonadati > Pseudomonadota > Alphaproteobacteria > Hyphomicrobiales > Rhizobiaceae > Rhizobium > Rhizobium sp. P1_E1. The sequence continues at coordinate 3,455 of NZ_JBFUAY010000061.1, forward strand.
GATAAAGATGATGACGAACTTCTGGATATCGCTTGTTCCTGCCCACAGTATGGTCAGCGGAACGAAGGCGACAACCGGCATGTAACGAACGAAGTCGACAAAGGGCTCAATAGCCGCTTCCCACGTCTTGAAACAGCCGATCATGATCCCGATCGGGATCGCCAGGGCCGATGCAATAAGAAATCCGACGAGCATGCGATAGATGCTGATCCCGGCATCCGTCCACAGCGTGCCATCGACCGCCAGTTCCATCATCTTGGCCCACACCGCTCCGGGCGAGGGCAGAAAAATCGGTTTCACCCAGCCGGTGATGGTAGCAACCCACCACACGGCAAACAGCAGCGCAAAGACGGCAACGGCAATCAGAAAAAACGACCGGCCGCTGATCGGATCCCCGATCCGAAAGGCACCAGGTGGTCTACCGACGCCCGCGCGCGATGGCGCGCGGGACCTTTCTTTCGTTGTGGACGACAATTCTGAGCTAGACATTACGGTCCCGTTGGTGGCCAGAGGTCACTTGTTCGCTGCATCGACAAACGATGTGTCGATCATGCTGTCGGCGGAAACGTCCTGGGTCACGAGGCCGGCTGTTTTGGCCGCCTTCAGAACGTCGGCGAAGGTCTTGGTCTTGAAGTCACCGGCAAAGGCCTTGGCTGCTTCGGCAGAGCTGTAGTATTGGACACCGTCGAAAGCCGTTTTCAGATCATCCGGGGAGGCGCCTACGGCCTTCGAGATGATGGTGCGGTCCTCCTCGGTATTGGCCTTGTAGTCGGCCAGAGCCATGTCCCAGGCCTTGATCATGGCCAGAACCTGCCCAGGCTTCTGCTTCAGCACCTCCTCGCGAACGACGAGAACGTCGGAGACTAGGCCCGGATCCTTGCCGGCTTCAAAAAGCAGCTTGATATTCTTGTCCTGGGCCAGCGCCGTTGAAATGTAGGGCTCGTAGGTGACCGCGACGGGAACACGGCCTGCAATCAGTGCCGTTCCAGCATCAGCTGCCGGCATCGGCACGCGGACGATATCGTCGATCGTCATACCGTTGCTGGCAAGCGCGTAGTTCAGCAGGATGTCGCTTGTCGTGCCTTCCTCGAAGGCGATGTTCTTACCCTTGAGGTCAGCGACGCTCTTGATGTCGCTTCCGGCCAGGATCGCGTCCGCCTTCAGGCTGAAATCAAGAAGCGAGACGATCTTCACCGGCAGGCCGGCGGCAACCATGGCCATGGCCGTATGCGTGGCGATATTGGCAGCGTCGAGCTGACCGCTGGCAAGTGCCGCGTTGATGTCCTTGTCTTCGCTGAAGTTGACAAGTTCGACATCCTCAAGGCCTGCTTTCTTGAACAAGTCCTTGCTGGCGGCGACGTGCCATTGACCGTAACCGAGCCAGGGCTCGATGCCGATCTTGAAGGTACCCGGCTCCGGTTTGGACGGGATTTGATCCTGGGCGTTAGCCTGCGCACTGGCAAGAATGCCGACGATCCCGAGCGCGATCGCTGCGCGGGAAAACTGCTTGCTGATGGATTTGTAGTTCATTGGGAACCCCTCTTTTGATGATTTTAAYGGATCACAAAGCTTGCATCTTCTTAGGTTTGACGCCCGACCATCAAGCTCTTGGTGGCGGACATTGCGTACTTGTCTCCTTTCGCCGGCGTTAGCGGTTACTGTTTGAGTATGAGGTGCGAGCCACGTTCCTTTAAGTCGGCGATGGAGCTCACGCCCATCAAAGCCAAGGTAATCGAGATCTCCCGGCGTAATGTCTCGATCGCACGGTCGACGCCGGCCTGGCCTTTAGCTGCGAGACCGTAGGTATAGGCCCGACCCAACATGACACCATCGGCGCCCATTCCAAGTGCCTTGACAATATCGCTTCCCCTTCGCACGCCCCCGTCGAGCATCAGCGTGAAATCCGGTCCGACTGCGGCCCGGATGTCGGGAAGCGCTGCAATCGTGCTCATGGCGCCATCGAGTTGGCGACCGCCATGGTTCGAGATCACAATGCCGTCGACGCCGATCGCCTGTGCCTTTTTGGCATCCTCAGGTGAAAGGATGCCCTTAATAATCAGTTTGCCTTTCCACCGGTCGCGCAATGCCTCGATGTCCTTCCATGCGAGCCTTTTGTCGATGCGCCTGGAAAGATTGGCGGCCTGTTCGAGCGCTCCCCTCCCGAAGTCGGTGCGATGCTCGACCGCCCGAACGGAGGGCATGCCGCCGCGACCGATATCGAACAACCAGCCAGGCTTCCGGCATAGACTGGCGAACAGTCGAGGTGTGACACGCGTAAGAGATCGGAAGCCGTTTCGCACATCACGTTCGCGGATGGCGGTGATGGCCGTATCGACGGTCACGTACAGCGCCTCGACACCGGCCTCTTCCGCAGCGCTTAGAAACTCCTCGCAAAGCGCGCGGTCGTCGAGCACGTAAAGCTGAAAATGTAGCACACCGTCTGTCGCCTGCCGGAGGTCTGCCAGCGACGCGATCGAGAAGGTCGAAAGGCAGAAGGGGATGCCGGCAGCGTGAGCGGCACAGGCTGCCTTTTGTTCTCCGTTTCTCGCGTAAAGGCCAAGAAAGCCGACCGGCCCCAGCATGAATGGAAGAGGATGGCGTCGCCCGAGGTATTCGGTCGCCAGATCAGGCTCGGCATAGTTGCCGAGGACGTTCTGACGCAGTTGCAAAAGCGAGAAATCGTCCCTGTTTCGACGATAGGTTTCCTCCGCAAAGGAGCCGCCGTCGATGTAGTCAAAGAAGAGCTTCGGCAATCGCTTGCGAGCGGCCAGCCGGAGGTCATCGATATTGACGATCGTCACGATCTACCCCTCCGGATCTATCGTTGCGAGGAAGCGGGTCATCAGGTCCTCGCCCTCATCAGGCTCCGAGCCGACCATCATGGCCACAGAAAGCCCGATCAGGGAGGATGTCGGATTGTGGCTTGTCGCACCTGCGCGCAGGTTCATGACAAGCGTCGGGCATAGGAAAAGCCCGAGCCGGACAACTTTTCGCCAGTCTTGAGGAAGCATGTCGCGCTGTTTGAGGGCGGCAAGCAATGGCTTCCACATTGCTTCGGCCTTCGTTTCCAAAAGCGCCTTGCGAACCGGGGTCAGCTTCCAATCGAAATCCGCAAAGAGACGGCCGTTCTCGTAGTTGGCTGTGGCCTTGAATTTCTGTTCGGCAAGAGCCGGATCGTAGAGCCAGTAGGGATGGGCGAGGATATTGTGGAAGGTCGTCTTCACCTCCGCCAGAAGCGTCGGGATGTGCTCGCCGGCAAAGGCTGGGTCAAAGAAGGACAGGCTCGCGCGCCCTTCGCGCCGTTCGAACCAGACATTGGCGTTATGAGCGTCGCCGTGTGCCGTCACCCCGCCACTATCGGCCAGACGGACAGGGTTCAGTCTTTCATGCGCGGCGTCGAAAAGTTGGCCGAGAGTTTCGCTATACTCGATGCCATTGATGACAAAGCGGGCTTTCGAGAGCGAATCCCAGGAAAGCGTGACGCCTGGAAAGTCAAATGTCTTGCCGACATAAAAACTCTCCAGCCGCCCTCCAGGGTAGGTCCCTTTCGGGGCTGTCACCAGTCGATCGCGGAACAGGCGATGAACCGGCTCCTTCATGACCGCATCTGGAGTGACAGGATGCAACGTCCTCAGATAGACCGATAGGACGGTCTCATTGAGCCGGCGCTCCGCATCCACGGCCTGGCGTGCCATTTGCTCATCATGAAGCCCGTCGAGGGTACGCAGAGCATCGGAAAAGCGCGGATCGGTCCTGCGCCTGTAGACGAGGATCTGCTCGCCTGGAAGGGTCGACATCATAAGCGGCTGATCTACCGGCAGGCCGGCCTTGGCAAGAATGTCGGCGCGATAGTACTCACCGCTCATCTCCTCCTCGTTTTCCTCCTGATGGAATTTGAAGAAGTAGGGCTTTCCGTCGGCCTCGAAGAAGCCATTCAGTGAATTGAGGCTGTATTGATCGTGGTTGATCGCCAGATCGCGTGCGTCGACCCCAAACAGATCTCGCAACAGGTCGGCAAGAAGAGCTTCGGCACTGCCGTCGCCCCTCTTGGCATTTTCCCGTATGGCTGCCGTCCGACTGTTGGGCTGCCCCATGCTCTCTCACTCCTGCAATGACGCGAAGGTTTTCATTTTTTGGGCGGTAAGTATCTGCTGCCAAGCGAATAGCGGCTGCCGACATAGGTGAAGGTATTGACCGTTGCGATCGCCTGCCCCGTCCACGTTTTTCGGTTGAGGACCAGGCAGCTATCGCGCTCACGAATGTGCAGGAGGCGTGCATGTCTCTCCGTCGCCGGGATGGCGCTGATGAGATGCTCGACTTCGGTTAGGGGTGTGCTGTGCTGAAGGTAATCGTAGGTGCCGATGGACGTAAAATCCTGATCGAGATAGTTCTTTACCAGCTCTGTATTGACATAGCGCTCCTCCAGCTGAACAGGGACGCCATTCTCGTAGTGAACGACCATCGAGTGATCGACGGGGCAAAGCTTTCTGAACTCGAACGCGTCCAATAGCATTTGATCCGGCCGCTCGATCCGCTCGAGCAGGATCACCTCCGCGCGGTGTTGGCTTCCACGCGCCTTGATCTCGCTGATGATGTTGCTGATCTCGATGAGTGTCGACTGTGCTTTGGGAGGCGAGACGAACGTCCCGACCCCCTGGACCCTGCGCAGATAGCCTTCGGCGGTCAGTTCACGAAGCGCGCGATGGACCGTCATGCGAGAAACGCCGAGCGAAGACGTCAACTCGTGCTCGGACGGAAGCTTCTCGTTCTGTGGCCAGTTGCCGTTCCCGATATTGTCGAGCACGAAGTCCTTGACCTTTTCGTAGAGCGGCAGCGCGGTGTTTGAAAGGCCGGGCAATTTCTATCTCCGTCTCACGCCGAGGCGTGTGCTCGATCAATCGGCTATTCGAATGATCGTCTTTATTTTGGTTGAACGACCATCGATCAGTCGGTGGTATGCATCAGGAATTCCGTCGAGTGAGTTCAGGATCTCGCTAAATTGCAGAAGTGCAGGCTGCAGCTTTGGCAACATCGCGATGGCATCGGCGAGTTCGTCTTCAAAGGCATGGCAGCCAATCAGGGAAATCTCACGCTCGACGAGGACATTGGGATCCAGATCCAGTTTCCCATGACTAATACCCACAAGAGCGAAGGCGCCGCCCCCGTCCAGAAGTTCGATGCCTTGCGCGATGGCTTTTGTACTTCCCGTTGCATCCACCGCGTAACGCAGTCGCGCGTCGCCGAGTGCGGTTCTTGCTTGCGACTTATCCAGTGCGACCACCGATCCTCCGCAAATTGCGGCCACCATCTCGGCACGGCTGCCATTCAAATCCGCAAACAACAACTTTCCATCGTGGAGATGTGAAAGCAGCAAACCGCAGAGACCGCCTATCGTCCCGCAGCCGACTAGGAGAATCGCCTCGCCTTGGGGTGGGTTAAGCCGTCGTATCGCATGAAGGGCGACAGCCAAAGGTTCGGCCATGGCCGCCACTGCAGGATCAAGTGACGGCTCGTGTTTGAAAACCAGACGAGCGGGTAGTTGGGCCTGCTCCGCAAATCCTCCGTCGCATACCTCGCCGACGAAACCGAGATGTTCGCAGATATTGGTGCGGCCTGATCTGCATGGTTCGCATTGGCCACAGTAAAAGCGGGAGTCAGCTGCGACGAGGTCACCGATCGCGAGACCTTCGACACCCTCACCAAGCGCGGAAACGCGCCCGCAAAACTCGTGTCCAGCGGTGGATGGGCGCCTGCTGATCCATTGACCGGTTCGGTAGTTGTGAACGTCCGAGCCGCAGATGCCCGCGGCGCGAACGTCGATCGTCACGTAGCCCGCGGGCGGCGACAGAGGTTTGTCGACTTCCTCGACCCTGAGATCAAACGCGTCGTAAAGCCGAACCGCCTTCATCCTGTCAGCCTCGCTTTGGCAGATAGTTGTCGCGGACCGCCGAGACTGCGTGCGCGTGGGATGAGAAGCCTTCATATTCCGCCAGCTTGTGGGCACGCTTCGCAAACTCGGGATAGGCCGACGCTGTCACGTAGCCGATCGAGCTGCGCTTCACAAAATCGGTCACCGACAGCGGGCCGAACGTGCGCGCCCAGCGGCTCGTCGGCAGCACGGCATTTGGACCGAGGCAGAAATTGGCGATGCTGACAGGCGTATGCGGACCCATGAGGATTTCTGCAGCCTCGGTGATCTTTCCGAGATGGGCGAAGGGATCCTGCGAGAGGATTTCGAGATGCTCCGGCGCGTAGGCGTTGACGAAATCGTAGCTTTCCTCGATCGAGGAGGTGAGGATGATCCCACCGCATTTGCCTGAAAGGACAGCGCTCGAAAACTGAACCCGCTGTTCGGTCATACGTGCCCAATGCTCCGGCAGCGCGGCGAGGGCCTCCTCGGCCACGCGGCGGCTATGGGTCACGAGATAGGCGGAAGAGTCGGGACCATGCTCGGCCTCGATCAGGAGATCGAGCGCGGCAAGGCCGCCATGGACAGTGTCGTCCGCGAAAATGATCGCTTCCGAAGGGCCAGCAGGCAGGCCTGTGTCGATGATACCTGACAGGCTCCGCTTGGCTGCGACCACCCAAGGGCTTCCCGGTCCAACGATCTTCAGTGCCGGCTTGATCGTTTCCGTCCCGTAGGCAACAGCTGCGACTGCCTGAGCGCCTCCTACCTTGTAGACAGTTTCCACACCGGCCAGACGCGCTGCCACCAGCGTTGCGGCGTCCACGCTACCGTCCGGGGCAGGCGGAGTGACGATCGCCAGATTGGGAACACCTGCCACGACGGCCGGGACGGAGGTCATCATCGTGACCGACGGAAACGAACCTTTGCCGCGTGGAACGTAAAGCGCGGCGGACTTGATCGGGGTGAAGCGGTCGCCGGCAAAGGCGCCTGGCTTGATCTCCTTCAGCCACATGGCTTCAGGCTTCTGCTCTTCATGAAAATTGCGAATATTCTCAATGCCGAAGGTGATGGCCTCGATCACATCCTCGCTAACGAGCTTGAAAGCCGCATCGAATTCCGCCTCCGTTGCTTTGATCGTTGCTTCTGTAATATTTGCCTTGTCGAGGTCGCGGCCGAAGCGGGCAACGGCGCGGTCACCCTCGGTGCGCACGGCCTCAAGGATTGGTGCCACCTTCTCGATGAAGCCCGAGATGTCTGTTTCGGACCGTCGCAAGAGTGCGGCCTGCTCATCCGGTCCAAGATTGGAATATTCATGAAAGGTGACGTCGGTCATTGCTCATACCCTTATTGGCGCACAGAGGCGCTGACAGCCGCTGTCGTCCGCGCCCTGCCGGCGCGACGATATATCGTCCCTACAGGTCATGCGGAAACGCACCGCAAGTCGGTGGCAACCGGGCAATACCCTGCAAGCTGTTCGTGCGAGGATGCCGGATATGGTTATCCGGCAAATTCCCAGGAAGTCGAAGACTTCGTTCCCGTTTTATTGTCTAGAGTTGTCTATACATCTATAGACAATATGATCATTCCCGTGCTGTCAAGCGTCAATTTCCGTTTCTATATCGATGCCAGAAAGCCGCCGTCGACAGGAATGCATTGGCCAGTAATGTAGGCCGATGCGCCACTTGCAAGGAAGACGACGGCGCCGCCGATGTCGGAACCATCACCGAACCGCTTCTGTGGGATCTTGTCGAGCATTTTCGCAGACCAGCCCTTGTCCTGATAAAACCCTTCGGTCATCGCTGTTCGGAAATAGCCCGGAGCCACCGCATTTACGCGGATCCCTAGCGGCGCCCATTCCGCCGAAAGCGCGCGCGTCATACCCAGCAGTCCCGACTTCGAGGAGCCGTAGGGCACAGCGGTCGGGATACCGACGTAGGACGTGAGGGAGCAGAGATTGATTATGCTTCCACCGTGGGGTCGGCGCGACATCCGGCGTGCTGCGGCCTGCGACCAGAAGAACGCGCCCTTGAGGTTGGTGCCGATGATCTTGTCCCAGATCTGTTCATCGACCTCGAGCGAGGGAGAAGTCTGTTCGTAGCCGGCATTGTTGACAAGGATGTCGACAGCGCCAGTGATGTTTTCGAACTTGCTTAGCGTCTCGTCGATGGACGAGATGTCTGTCACATCCTGGGCGCTCGTGATGCAGGTCCTGTTAAGGGCCTCAATCATCTCTTTGGTTTCGCTCAGCGAATTTTGATCGCGTGCCGTAACGCAGACATCGGCACCCGCTTCGGCAAGCGCCAGCGCAATCCATTGGCCCAGGCCGCGGCTGGCACCGGTTACAACTGCCACTCTTCCTGCCAGATCGAACATCTTATTGGCCATGATGATCCCCTTGCTTCTGCAGGATAGAACCATCGTTCAAGAACGATGTCTATACATGCATTGACAAAGAGGCATTCCCATTCGTGCCAGAAAGACGCATGCCCCGCCTAGTAAGCGTAGGCGGCATCCTAACCCTACAATGTTGTCAGGTCGCTCTTTCCGCCAGTCGCTCCCTGCGCATGTAGGCCCAGTCAACAAGTTCGGCCATCGAGGGTCCCAGGGCTTTGCCCATCTCGGTCAGCTCGTATTCCACCTTCGGCGGCACCTGAGGATACACGGTACGGGTCACGATTCCGTCCTTTTCCAGTTCCTTCAGTTGCTGGATGAGCATCTTCTGGTTCACGCCTGCGCAGCGCCGTTCGAGTTCGGAAAAGCGAAGAGCCTCTTTCGCTCCGAACAGTTGGCAGATGATCACGATCTTCCACTTGCCTTCCAGCACACGCAGGGCGTCCGTAGTCGCTTCCGCCCATTTGAGATGCTGTTGCGGGTCTCCGCACTTCCAGTCACGATCCGCTGCCATACTTACCTTTTGGTGGGTAACCCACTTATCAGTCAGTTCTTGTTGATACTGCAGTATCTACTATCTTGTGGTGCAGAACAACAGGAGCATCAGCATGAAAATCGGCATAATTGGCATTGGCAACATCGGCGGCACCATAGCTCGCAAACTCGCGTCTGCGGGGCATGAGGTCAGGGTGGCCAACTCCAAAGGCGCGGTCGCTGTGCGGCCCTTTGCGGAGGAGATCGGAGCTACGGCGACCGACACGAACGGAGCTATCTCCGGAGCGGATTTGGTCATCATGTCCATCCCGCTTCCCGCTATCGAAAGGCTGCCGAAAAACCTCTTCAAAGACGTCCCCGCGAGCGTGCCGGTCGTTGATACCAGCAACTACTATCCGGGGCTGCGCGATCCGCAGATTGCCGACCTTGATGCAGGCGAGGCCGAAAGCGTGTGGGTCTCCAAACAAATCGGCCGTCCCGTCATCAAGGCGTTCAACAACATCCTTGCGCATTCTCTGGCGGAACTGGGTCAACCTGAAGGGACGGACGGTCGGCTGGCCGTAGCGGTCGCCGGAGATGATGACGCAGCGAAGCAGCTTGTTATGGGGATCGTGAACGAGGTCGGATTCGACCCGGTTGATGGCGGTACGCTTGAAGAGTCCTGGCGCCAGCAACCCTCGACGCCTGGCTATTGCTGCGATTACGATGCAGTCGCCATGCGCAGGGCACTCAATGCGGCGGTAAAGGGTGAAGCACCCAAGAAACGTGAACAGCTCACGAGCAAAATGGCAACTCTCGGCCCGAGCCCCACCCATGATGATGTCGTGGCGATGAATCGCTCCCTCAACCCACTAACCTGAGGTGGCACCATGTCAAAAGTCGTGTCAGAAAACCCGTAGGAGGATCATATCCGCCGGGTCCGCCAAGATGATGGTTACGTTTTGCAATGGAGCGTCGAGTATCTCCACGGAAGAAGGCAATCGATCCGCCTTTGCTCATGGCCTTTAGCGATGGCGGTGAGGGTGCTGGTTAAATACGCAAGCGGATCGACGTCATTTAAGTTGCTCGTCTCGATGAGCGAGGCGATGGTCGCCCAGTTGTCCGCTCCCGCGTCATGCCCGGCAAAAGTGCGTTCTTGTGGTTGAGGGCAATCGGCCGAATGGTCCTGTCGACGCTGTTGTTGTCGATCTCGATGCGACCGTCCAGACCCTTCCCAATATTTGGCGTCCGGACCAGGTCACCGAACCCAGCGATAGTCTTTAGGTGATGCCATCACCGCGCGCAATGCGCCTGACTTCGCCAGCGGCTGCGTCGAGGATGCCTTGCGACAAATTCTCATCCTGCAAGATGCGCGACAGCGTGACGGCGCCCACCATCAGAGACAGTATCGCCATCGCCTTGCCGCTGGGATTTGAGCTCTTGGCGTCGTCCATCAGCTCATCCAGCACCTCAAAGTGAGCGAGGATACCATCCTCAAATGGACGCCTGACCTCTTCACTCTGCCGCGCCGCGTCCGATCCCAACGCCACTAGAGGGCAACCGTCACCCTTTTCTCCAAGATGTCCGGGTGAGAGGTAGAACTCCATGACTGCTTCGAGGGGATCGGAACTTGTCGCAGCCGCCGTCGACCATCTGCGTGTAGCGCTTTCCAGCGCGCGCCTGGACGCCTGGGCTGCAAGATCGTCCTTGGACGAGAACTGCTTATAGAACCCACCTTGTGTAAGGCCCGCCCCCTTCATCAGATCTTTGAGGCCAATACCGTCGAAGCCGTGCTCTCGAAACAGACGGCTTGCGACGTTGATCACCGTTTCCCGGTTCTCCTCGGCCTGTGCCCGGCTCACTCTCATACTGATCTCCGATTAGATTTCATTTGACATCTATAACGCAATTAGATTTAGATCGCAATCTAAATCATCCGGATCGCTGGTCAAGAAGAGAACTTAAGATGAAACGCAAACATGTCCTGACTCTCGTGGGCCTCGCGGCAGCGGCGGGTGCCGGTGCCTATTTCGTGGTTTTCGGAACCCCTAAGTCGGAGGCAGAGGCTGCGGACCCAAGGACTGCCTCGCCACTGGTCAGGGTGGCAGAGGCGACAAGGACTGAAACGGCAGAGCGATCTTTTACCGGCACGGTTGCTTCGCGAGTACAGAGCAATCTGGGCTTTCGGGTTCCGGGCAAGATCGTTCAGCGGATGGTCGATGTGGGCCAGCAGGTCAAGCAAGGCCAGGCTCTGATGCGCATCGATGAAACCGATCTTCAGCTTGCTCTGACGGCGAAGCGCAATACGGTTACCGCAGCGCGTGCTGTCCTGATCCAAGCACAAGCAGACGAGAAACGGTATGCGGCGCTGGTCAAAAATGGATTGGCCGCCACCCCGCAGCGTTATGAACAAGCGAAAGCGGCCCTCGATACGGCCTCGGCACAGCTTGCCGCGGCTGAAGCGGACGCCGAGGTTGCGGAAAACGCCGCCTCCTATAGCGTTCTTCTTGCAGACTCGGATGGAACGGTCGTCGATACGCTCGGAGACCCGGGACAGGTGGTGTCAGCGGGACAAACGGTGGTTCAACTGGCGCAGGCGGGGCCGCGTGAAGCCGTTGTCTGGCTACCGGAAACCCTGCGGCCCGAGACAGGATCCGAAGCGCAAGCCAGTGTCTATGGAGGCGAGGGTCTAAGTGGAAAAGCCCTTTTGCGACAGATTTCCGATTCTGCCGACCTGCAAACCCGGACCTACGAGGCGCGGTATGTTCTCGAAGGCGCCGCTGCCTCTGCCCCGCTTGGTTCGACGGTGACGATCAAAATATTCGACGCGAACCGGCGATCGGAGGTCGCCGTACCAGTCGGTGCCATCCTGGACGACGGCAGCCGGACAGGTGTGTGGGTTGTCAACGGGGCCACATCGACCGTGAACTTCAAGCCTGTCGAGATCAAGCGGATCGGCGAGGAAATGGCATTTGTCACCGGAATAGGGGTTGGTCAGCAGGTTGTCGCTCTGGGCGCGCATCTACTGGAAAATGGCGCGACCGTCAGGACGGCTGCGCAGCAAGAGGTGACAAAGTAATGAGCTTCAATCTTTCCGCCATCGCGGTTCGCGAACGCGCCGTTACATTATTCTTTATTGTCCTGTTGGCCGCCGCCGGGGTCTATGCCTTTGTCAAATTGGGCCGCGCCGAGGATCCCTCCTTCACCATCAAGACCCTGACGGTAACCTCAGTTTGGCCGGGCGCCACCGCGCGTGAAATGCAGGATCTTGTCGCAGAGCCACTCGAGAAGCGTATCCAGGAACTCACCTGGTATGACCGCGTCGAAACAACGACGCGGCCTGGCTACGCATTCCTTACAGTCACACTCAAGGATAATACTCCGGCGTCCGCAGTTGAAGAGGAGTTCTACCAAGCGCGCAAGAAGCTCGGCGACGAGGCTCGAAATCTTCCGCCCGGCGTCATGGGTCCCTTTGTCAATGATGAATATTCCGACGTGAGCTTCGGCCTTTACGCATTGAAGGCGAAGGGGATGCCGATGCGGGACCTCGTTCGGCAGGCGGAGGTCATCCGCCAGGATCTGCTGCATGTTCCGGGCGTCAAGAAAATCAACATCCTCGGGGAGCGCCCCGAAGAGATATTCGTCGAATTTTCCTATGCCAAGCTCGCGACACTTGGAATATCGGCGCAGGATGTTGCCGCAGCCTTGCAGAGGCAGAACACGGTGACGCCCGCAGGCTCGATCGACACGCGCGGGCCACAGGTCTTCATCCGTTTCGACGGAGCCTATAATAGCGTACAGGCAATTGCCGACACGCCGATCGTAGCAGGTGGACGAACGGTGAAACTCTCCGATCTGGCGGATGTACGGCGTGGCTATGAGGATCCGGCCACTTACGTCATCCGTCACAATGGCGAACCGGTTTTGATGTTGGGCGCCGTAATGCAGCAGGGCTGGAATGGCCTTGACCTCGGCAAGGCGCTTGAAGCCCGGTCCGCCGCGATCGCGCAGACACTGCCGTTGGGCATGACCCTTACAAAAGTTAGCGATCAGGCCGTCAATATCGACGAGGCGGTCGGTGAATTCATGCTGAAGTTCGCCATGGCGCTTGGCGTCGTGCTGTTCGTGAGCCTTGTCGCACTCGGCTGGCGCGTTGGCATTGTCGTGGCACTCGCCGTGCCGCTGACGCTCGCCGTCGTCTTCCTCATCATGCTGGAAACCGGTCGGTTCTTCGACCGCATCACACTCGGCGCGCTCATTCTTGCGCTGGGCCTTCTCGTGGATGACGCCATCATCGCCATTGAGGTTATGGTGGTGAAGATGGAGGAGGGCATGGATCGCATTAAGGCGGCCGCTTATGCCTGGAGCCACACGGCGGCACCGATGCTGTCCGGCACACTCGTCACAATCATCGGACTGATGCCCGTTGGTTTCGCCWAGTCGACTGCAGGTGAATATGCCGGCAACATCTTCTGGGTCGTGGGATTTGCCCTGATCGTTTCCTGGATCGTCGCGGTGACTTTTACGCCCTACCTCGGCGTGAAGATGCTGCCTGACATCAAACCGGTGGAAGGTGGACACCACGCCATCTACGATACGCCGAACTATCGCCGCTTGCGCTCATTCATCGCGTTTGCGGTTCGCCATAAGTTCATGACCTGCGCCGTGGTCGGCGTGACGATGGCTGTCTCGGTCGTCGGGATGGGAGGGGTAAAACAACAGTTTTTCCCGACATCAGACCGGCCTGAGGTTCTCGTCGAAGTTCGCATGCCTGAAGGTACGAGCATTCAAACCACGACGGCCGCGGTGGAGAAGGTCGAAGACTGGTTGCAGGCCCAGCCGGAAACAAAAATCGTCACCAGCTATGTAGGGCAGGGCGCTCCCCGCTTCTTCTTTGCCATGGCGCCCGAGTTGCCCGACCCCGCCTTCGCCAAGGTTGTCGTGCTGACGCCCGATGCGCATGCACGAGAAGAGCTAAAGCATCGCCTTCGCGCCGCAATCTCTGACGGCCTTGTTCCAGAGGCATCCGTACGCGTCACGCAGCTCGTATTCGGTCCCTATACGCCGTTCCCGGTCGAGTTTCGGATCATGGGACCGGATCAGGAGGAACTCTATAAGATTTCCGAGCAAGCTCTGGCAATTATGAAAACTGTGCCCGATGTCCGTCAGGCCAATCGCGATTGGGGCAATCGAACGCCTGTGTTGCGCTTTGTCCCTGATCAGGAGCGGCTCAATCTGATCGGTCTTTCACCGTCCGAGGCAGCCCAGCAGATGCAGTTGCTGCTGAGCGGCATCCCTGTCACGCAGGTGCGCGACAACATCCGCAACGTGCCCGTCGTCGCACGCAGTGCTGGCGAGAACCGCCTCGATCCATCACGCCTTGCCGACTTTTCGCTGATGAGCCGGAATGGTCGCCAGGTTCCCCTCGATCAGATCGGGCATTCCGAAATCCGGTTCGAGGAACCGATCCTGAAACGGCGCGATCGGACACCGGTCATTACGATCAGGTCGGATATCAACGAGGCGACGCAGCCGCCGGAGGTCTCCCAGCAGGTGATGAAGGCCCTTCAGCCGCTTATCGCATCGCTTCCAGTGGGATATCGCATTGAGATGGGCGGCAACATCGAAGAATCGCTCAAGGCCAATGTCGCACTTGTTCAAGTCTTCCCGTTGATGATCGCGGCCATGTTGATTGTCATCATCCTCCAGGTACGCAGCCTTTCGACGATGACGATGGTCATGTTGACCGCGCCTCTTGGACTTGCAGGCGTGGTCCCAGCGCTGCTTCTGTTCAATCAACCCTTTGGATTCAACGCCATTCTCGGTTTGATAGGACTGGCCGGCATCCTCATGCGCAACACGCTGATCCTGACGGAGCAGATCAAGGAGAACCAGGCTGCAGGTCTCGACGACTATCACGCTGTCATTGAAGCAACCGTCCAGCGGACTCGTCCTGTCATCTTGACCGCGCTCGCAGCCGTACTGGCCTTTATACCGCTGACGCATTCGGTGTTCTGGGGATCGATGGCCTATACGCTGATTGGCGGAACGGCAGCCGGGACCGTGATGATACTGCTCTTCCTTCCAGCCCTTTACGCGGTGTGGTTCCGGATCAAGCCTGCAAAAGAAGAGAGCCACGAGGAAGCCATTGAGCGTCTCGAACCGCCGATAGCACTGGCTGCGGAGTAGGAATGTTGTGCCCGACCCGACGAGCCCTCCGCACCCGTACAGAAACGCATACCGATCTCTGGCGGGAGCGAATCCTCGATGTGGCGGAAGAACACTTTCGGCGCATCGGGTACAAAAAGACATCGGTAGCCGACATAGCATCCCACCTCGGGATGAGTAGCGCCAATATATATCGCTTTTTTCCTTCAAGGGCGGCGATCAACACGGCGATTTGTGGTCGCATCATCGGACAAACAATGCGGTCTGCAGCTTCGATTGCACAGATGGAGGGGCCGGCTTACGAGAAGCTGGTAGAACTTTTCAATCAGCTTCACAGGGAACGGAAAAACACCTTCCTGCACGAGAAGCCGGTTCATGATCTGGTTGTCGCCGCAACGGCACAGAACTGGGCGATCATCGGTGCGCATAATAAGCATCTCGTGGCGATCATCGAGGCGATTGTAAATGATGGGATCGACACAGGCGCGTTTCGTGTTGATGCGGCGAAGGCCGCCCGATCTCTGATGAACGCCCTCATGCCCTTCTACCACCCTGTTCTCATAGAGCAGGGGGTCCGAGACGGCGTAGATACCGAAGAAGGTCTGCGTGATCAGATCCACTTTATTCTGAAAGCAATCGATGCGTGAAGCGCTCGAATATCTCCATTCGCCATCAACCCCGAGGGAATCAAACATGGGGGGTCAGGTCCAGTTAATTGACAGGAAAACGAATGCAACACAGTGCTGACACGGGAACGCAAATCTCCGTCGTGGAAAAAATTGATGGCGCTCCCGGAAAACGTGCCCTGATCACCGGTGCGTCAAGTGGCCTTGGCCTCGAATTTGCTGAACTGCTCGCGGCGCAAAAAGTCAATCTCGTACTCGCGGCCCGGCGCAGGGAGCCAATGGAGAAGCTCGCTGCCGAACTTCGGCGGAAGCATGATGTCGATATCGTTGTCGAGCCAATCGATCTTGCCGCTCCAGGCGCTGCTGCCCGTTTGAAGACCAGCCTGGATGAGAAGTCGCTACAGATCGACATCCTGGTGAACAATGCCGGATACGGGTTGCACGGCGATTTTCTCGAAACACCGATCGAGCGCACCACCGATATGATCCAGCTCAACATCACGGCGCTCACCGAACTGAGCTATGCTTTCGGACGTGACATGGCCGCCCGGGGATCGGGCYAGATCCTTCTCGTGGCAAGTCTCCTTGCGCTTCAGCCGGTTCCCAGCTTTGCTGCTTACGCTGCGACGAAGTCTTATGTACTGGCGTTTGGAGAAGCCCTGCACGAAGAGCTCCGTCGGCAAGGCGTGGTCGTCACCAGCCTTTGCCCAGGGCACACCGAAACGGGTTTCGATACAGCTGCCGGGGCTCCGGTCTCACCCATACTGCGCCTTTTGACAATGAAGCCCCGTCCAGTCGCCGAAAGCGGCCTTCGAGCACTCTCTCAGGGGAAAGCGTCCGTGATCGCCGGGTTCATGAATAACGTCGTTGCCTTTTCAAATCGCTTGACGCCACGTTCGATGCAGCGAGCCACCATGAAAAGAATTCTGGGGCCATAGAATGATCATTGTTGCCGCCCCATACCGATATCCGGACAGGCCGGTTTCCAATCCCCAGCGTGCAMTGCTTCATCGACATGGCATCTACCGCCGCAGCGGTCCCTTCAGTCGATTAATGCATCCAGAATACCCTGGCGATCATCAATGGGTATCGACAAGAGGAAGAAAGGCTCGCAGCATATCGCCGTTCCATATAACGATGCGCGTGCCGCTGATCTTCGATCAGGATGACTATCCCCCGTGGCCGAGTTCTTGAAGTAGGTTACAGTAAGATACGACCGCGGAATTCGATCCGCATTTGATCGCCAAGGAGCGGAGCTAGAGTGGTGTCGCTTCCTTGATCAACGAGTAGTCGTGGCTAGGAACCGATAGACTCCCAAACCTTGCGAGGACCTATGGTACAGCCCAGTGTCAAACCTACCGCCCACTCCGCGCTACCCATCGTCAATTGGGTCCGCGGCTACCAGCATGACTGGCTGTCGCATGATGTATTCGCCGGTGTCGCGCTCTGGGCGGTCATGGTTCCTGAAGGAATGGCTTACGCCGGTATCGTCGGTGTCCCGCCGATCATGGGACTTTACACGATAGTCCCGGCACTCCTTGCCTACGCACTTCTCGGTAGCTCATGCCAGCTTGTTGTCGGACCCGATACGGCGACCGGTTTGCTCTCTGCGTTGACCGTTGGTGCCATCGCGACCCAGGGGACGGCGGATTTCAATTCGCTGACGTCAACACTGGCGGTGCTGATCGGCTTTCTCTTCCTGATCTTTGGTTTCATGCGGATGGGGTGGATCGCCAGCTTTATTCCTGCGCCGGTTATGCGGGGGTTCATAGAAGGTCTCGTCTACGTGACGATCATCGGCCAAGTGCCTCATCTGCTTGGTATCGAAGGCGGATCGGGGAACTTTTTCGACAAGCTCTCCAACATCTTGGCACACCTGCCGGACGTCCATGTTGCGCCTGCCGCAACCGGTCTGCTTTCGCTCGCTACCATGTTATTGCTTCGCCGTCTGGTGCCGCTCGTACCGGCAGCTCTCGTCGTCATGGCCGTTGCCACGATCGCCATCGGCGTGCTTGGCGGAGAGGCTTTCGGCGTGCATGTAGCGGGCCACATCCCCTCAGGCTTGCCAAGTCTGGCCCAGCCAAACCTTGATCCAGCAATATGGTTGCAACTTGCGCCAGGCGCGCTTGCGATCGTGATGGTCGGATACGCGGAAGCTCTTGGGGCGGCCAAGGCGGCCGCACTGGAAAGCGGCGCCGAGATTGACCCGAACCAGGAACTCATCGCACACGGACCCGCGAACATGTTAAGCGGGCTTTTCGGCGGTTTCCTCGTAGTGGGCAGCCTCTCCAAGACATCGGTGGCAATGGCAGCAGGCGCACGAAGCCAAGCAGCTAACCTGGTCGCCGCTGCGCTCTGCTTCCTAACGCTGATTTTCTTGACCCCGCTTTTCCGCACGATGCCGCAACCGGCGCTAGCGGCCGTTGTCATCGCGGCAATGCTGCATCTGTCGAAGCCAAGCTACTTACGGCAGCTGTTCTTGCGCAGCCGCTGGTCTTTCGCGAACGTTCTCATTGTCATTGCGGGTGAGTTGATCCTTGGCGTGCCACAGGGCATCGCGCTTGGAGTCGTGCTATCTCTCCTGACGCTTATCTATCTCGTAAGCCACCCACTCAGCGCCGAACTTGGTCAAGTCCCAGGGGTCGAGGCCTATCGGGATGTGGAACGCCATCCAGACGCAAGGACGTTTGACAGGCTCTTGATATGGAGAGCTGGCGGTGACCTTTTCTTCGCGACCATCGGACGAATGGCCGGCATGTTGAAAGAAGCTCTGAGCGCACGACCCGAGGTCAGATGCGCGCTGCTCGACTTTAGCTCGGTAAACTTTATCGACGTGACTGCAGTGGACGGGCTTTCTGTCCTTATCAAGGACCTTCGGAGCGTGGGCGTCACCGTCGCATTCTCCCACGTTCGGGACCCCGTACGAGATGCCATGCGGCTTGCCGGGATTGAGGAATTGGTGGGACCGGGCAGGTTCTACGAACGGACAACGGACGGAGTGAATGCATGGCTGGAGGAAAGCAATTCCTTGGCTGGCTAAGTTACGGCATGGGATAGAAAGATGCAGATTTGCCACATGCAGCGTTTCTCACGAATGGAACCTATACAAGTCTGGTATGCCAGCACAGACAGCATGACCGTGTGACCAGCAGCCCCGATGGCCATGGCATCTTTCGTCGAAAGCGATTCGATGAGCTTGACGAGGCAGTCGCCGTTTAACCTGGCTCTGTGCGCATATCCGCCGTGATGGGTCTGACTCAGACCCCAACTTTGGCAACCACCTGGCCGAGCGAGGCAGCGGGCGACCAAAGCCGATCCGGCCAGCAGTATCTCAGCCCCTTGGCGGCGCCCCGCTGGTGCACCAGCGTGCTGATGGGCGCCGATGATGATGGGCTCATCGATCACATATTCGAAGTCTGGATCGTGCGAGATAGCGGCGAACGTGCGCCACGAGATACCCTTCCGGCTCCCGCTGCTGAAACGGCGGAAGACATTGTTACACTCGCCGAATCATTCCGGCGGGTCGCGACAGGGCGAGCCGGTACGCACCAAAGCACTGCTTCCACAAACATGCGGTTGTCGCGGCCGGACGAACTGCGTGTGCGGCAGCTTTGAATCTGATTTGCTCATGGCAGACCGTCTTGCAAATAACCTGCGACGTGAGTTGGAATTAGCCAGATCACATCTCGTTCAAAAAATGTTGCGCTGCAATATGGTGTGGAGCTCTTTTTTTCGGAGTTCCTTTCCCTTTATCTACGCTTGCGAAAAGATCGCTTCTGCAACCCGCCGGATGAGCGACAACCTCCCAACCCGATGTCCGGCTAGAAAGAGGATCCGAATATGGGTGATCTCCTGAAAGGTATCTCCAATTTTCGCGGCGCCGTGTTTCCTGGTCACTCGGCGCTTTACCGCAAGTTGGCTCGCGAAGGCCAGCAACCACATGCCTTGATGATATCTTGTGCTGACAGCCGCGTAATGCCGGAAACGATAACGCAGTCCGGTCCCGGCGATCTCTTCGTTTGCCGCAATGCAGGCAATATTGTTCCGCCCTTTTCGACCCTCAATGGTGGCGTCTCGTCGGCTATCGAATACGCTATCCTCGCGTTAGGTGTCAGCGACATTGTCGTTTGCGGTCACTCCGATTGCGGGGCGATGAAAGGGCTGTGCCGGCCGGAAATGCTGGAACCGATGCCGAATGTCGCAGCCTGGCTGCGGCACAGTCACGCCGCCTTTTCGATTGTTTGCCAAGCCTATCCCGACAACCTTTCCGAAGCCGAACGCGTGCGTGCAGTGGGCATGGAAAACGTCGTTGTTCAGCTCGACCACTTAAAGACGCATCCGTCCGTGGCTGCAAAGCTCGCGACCAACGAGATCACCCTGCATGGCTGGTTCTTCGACATCGAGACGGGCGAGGTCCAAGTCTATGACGGGGCTTTGGCAAGTTTTACCGAGGTGCAGGAGGGTGAGGCGCTGCCAGTCGCCTTCACAGGGCGAAATCACCCGCATGTCATGCCGCGGGTTTCTGCAACGCTTGCCGGGGAATAGTGACATCATGAAAAACAGCTCTGCATTTTCGCGCGACCTGGCTTCGTCTCTGGTCGTTTTTCTTGTCGCCATTCCGCTCTGCCTGGGCATCGCCGTCGCCTCCGGGGTACCCGTGGCCATGGGACTTGTCTCCGGTATCATAGGTGGCCTCGTTGTCGGGCTTCTGGCGGGCTCGCCTCTTCAGGTCTCAGGCCCTGCCGCTGGTCTTACCGTCATCGTCTTCGGCTTCGTCGACCAGTATGGAATTGCCCTGCTGGGGCCGGTCCTGCTCGTCGTCGGTCTCCTGCAGATCATAGCGGGTTTCCTCCGGATCGGCTCTTGGTTCAGAGCAATTTCGCCAGCCGTGGTTCATGGTATGTTGGCCGGCATCGGCATTTTGATCATCCTCGGGCAGGTCCATGTTCTGATGGGCTCAAAGCCCGCGGCGGGAGGCATCGAGAATGTCACCGCTTTCGACGAGAGCGTCGGCAGACTATCGGGCGCCAGCGTGACCAACGAGGCCGTCGCACTGCTGGTTGGTCTCATCGCTCTCCTCGCGATGGTCTGCTGGGAGAAATTTCGCCCCAAATCGCTGCCACTCGTTCCTGGGGCGCTTGTCGGGGTTGCAGCCGCCACGGTCCTGACCACCGCGCTCGACCTCCCAATTGCCCACGTATCTGTGCCTACCTCACTCCTTGAGAGTATATCGCTGCCGACCGCTGAGAATTTTGCCAACTTGGTGCAGCCCGGCGTCATCTTGGCGACCCTGATGATTGCCGTCATTGCGAGCGCCGAAACACTTCTTTCGGCAGCGGCAGTCGATCGGATGCATGACGGCGGACGCACGCGCTTCAATAAGGAGCTGTTTGCCCAGGGCGTCGGCAACGGACTGTGCGGCCTGCTCGGTGCATTACCTATCACGGGTGTCATTGTCCGGTCATCGGCCAATATTCAGGCGGGGGCACGCACGCGAATCTCGGCAGTATTGCATGGCCTATGGATCCTGGGCCTGGTGGCGCTTTTGCCGGATCTTCTGGAAATGATACCGTTGACGGCGCTCGCCGCTGTCCTGATTGTCACCGGCTGGCGGCTGATCAGCCTTCATCATGTGCGCCACCTGTTCGAACACCATGGTCTCATGCCGGTCGGAATCTGGGCCGTCACAGTGGCGATGGTCGTCCTGCAGGACTTGCTGGTTGGTGTGGCGCTCGGACTTGCGCTGTCGATCCTCGAAGTTCTTCCCTATCTGCGCCGAAAGCAGGCGATCCGGCATTCCGAAGTCAACGGCGAAATACATGTTCGGCTGCGCGGAGCGGTCACCTGCAAGGACGTGCCAGCGCTACTTAATACGCTCGAAGGGCTGCCTGAAGGTCGTAAAGTCAGTATCATCGGCAGTCACCTGCATTACATTGATCACACGAGCGCGGAGACCATCAGCGAATGGCTCCGGCGCGAGACGAAATCCGGTCGAACGGTTGAGATCCACCCGCCCCAGGCAGCGCGTCATCCCCGCCTCAAGCCGCTATTTGAGCGATTCTCCGCCGAAGCCGCCTGATCGTCTTCGGGCGGGCGATTGCGTTTAAACGAGCAGGCCTGCTGTGTAATGTTGCAGAAAGATGAAGGCTCTTGAGCAGGGAACCGGGACCTTCTTCAGGCCCACGAGATCTTGCGCGAGATGTATGCTCATTTCACGAAGGCGGACCTCGACCGCCCATTGAAGCGATGATCGTTCATCGACGAACAGTGTTCGGGGTCGAGCCGATCTGCAGGCTACTGCCGATCGGCTCGTCAATCTGGTGTGAGACTTCAATGAGGACGGTAGCGGTATTCTTGGTGCCGTTAAAATGCGCTGAGGGTCAGCACGGCCGAGAACACCAGCAGGGTTGCGGATCCGCATCGCCGGGCCAGCAACGGCATTTGTTTTTCACTTCCCAGAACAATTCTGCCTGTCGACAGCCAGATCGAGGATGTAAAAAGGACGACGAAGGCGAGGGTCGCGGTGGCGGCTATCCCAGACACATCCTGCGCGGGGGCATCATCGTGAGCCCGATGATAAGTGCCTTGTGGCTTGGCCGAACGAATGGGAAGGGGTGCCTAGAGTTCGAGTCCACTCAAAAGCATAACGGCTCCAACACCGCACCACCAGGTAGCGGCCGTTGGCGCCTGAGAAACGGCTTGCCCTCGCTGCACGCCTTCTCTATTCGTCCAAAATGCCTCCTCCACCCATGACGAAACGCTTCCTTGTCAAAAGGAGCGCCAGCGTGACGGGGCGAAGTCCCTGCCCATCGACGCCGACGTCGTACTGGCGGGGAAGAGGCTTCAATCTGCCATGCGAGTGGCCATGCAGATTGATCGACTTCTTGCCCATCTGGTTCCAGGTTCGAAAAGCGTAATGGCACAGGATAAGATGACGTTCCTCGTGGCGGAGTTCCGCGTAATGCTGCACGCTTTCCCAGCCCGGCGAATTCGTGGTCGTCGCCGGGTCATTGTTGCCGATGATCAGGTGCTTTCGACCGTTCAACCTGGCAAGCAGCTCGGTACAATCGCCCGCTCTTGCCGACATGAAGTCTCCCAGGTGCCAAACCTCGTCGTCAGGCCCGACCGTTTCGTTCCAAGTGCGGATCAGGGCGTCATCGTGTTCGACCACGTCGGAGAATGGACGTCTGTCGAGGCGAAGGACACGCGGGTCGCCGAAATGAGTATCGCCGGTAAAATGGATCATGTGCAATAACTGGCGTCTGGCGTTCGAATGTCGATGCGAGGGTGCTTCATGAACAATACGGGCGCCCTACACGACTTCGAGCGGAAGCAATGGTGGGACGGGAAACTCGATGGCAATAGCGTCGCCGGGAACGACGACTCCGCCCTTGAGCACGATCGTCATGACGCCGGTCTTCCGAATGAGTTCGCCGTTCGGTCCTCTGCCGAGGACGGCTTTGAGAAGTCCCGGCTGGAGGTTGTCGATCTGCGAGCAGGGATTGCGCAGCCCCGTGACCTGAAGCTCGACGTTCGCACCGAGCTTCAGAACCGTTCCGCGCGGGAGCGCCAGAAGGTCGACGCCGCGGGTGGTAATGTTTTCGCCCAGGTCGGCCGGACCAACCTTGAAACCTTGATCGGCAAGCTCGTCCAAAAGCTCCGCCTGGATCAGATGAACCTGTCGCAGGTTCGGCTGACTGGGATCGGCCCGGATCCGGGAGCGGTGCTTGACGGTCACGCCCAGGTGCGCGTCGCCCTCGACGCCGAGACCCGCGAGGATGTGGATCTCATTCATCTGCCTCTTCGAAAACCGATGTTTATCATCCGTCGCGACTGCGATCACCTGTCCGCGGTCCATGCGATCCTCCTCAAATTTCACCGAGACGTTTCCATACCTTCATGTGCATCGCCGGGGAAGCCATGGCAGAATTCCTCCTGAAAATCCGGGGTCACGCTGCGGACCAAAGCCGATTCATCAGCCACGAGTCATCTTCACCAGGGACCGCACATCGATACGTTGAAGGTCAGGGCGAGGAATTTCCAGGAACCTGAATGTGAAACAGGCTTGTGCTCCTGGGCGCCAGGACAGCGAATATGGGGTGGGTTCACCGAAGAAGGCCGTCGACGTTGAATTCTTCCCAGCCGCGCAGCTTCGTCGCTGCATCGTCCGGATGTCGTTCGATCGTCTTAGAAGACTTGCCAGCATTCTTCAGAGATCGCGTCAGCTTCGCCTTGTATGCTGCCCTGCGTCGGTTCTCCGCGGTCGCCGCCAAATCCTCCTCCCGCCATTCATCGACGACGCCCCGATTGAGAAGGTCTTCCACGACGCGCGGGTCGAACACGTGGAAGGTGATCTTTCGTGCTCGACCGCGCAGTTTCACGGTGCGCGTGCCAGCGCTCGGCAGACGGCCGTCCTTGAGCCAGCGATGACGCTCGCTCGTCTTGATCGACAGGATATCCTGGATCTCGCGCGGGATTACAGGCATGCTTTCGATGTCTTCCAGCGCAGTGGCGACAACCGACGCCGCGCCATGGAATTCTGCCTTGGCACTTGCAGGCATCGCCAGCGTGAGTTCTCCTTGCTCGATATCCAGCGACTTTTTCGAAGCGATCGGCAACCGCGCCCGCAGCTCGAGGAGAATTCCCTTGACGCGGACCGAAGATCCCAGGGTCGCTGATGGCGGCAGCACCCACGTCCTGACCAGCTCCACATCGTTCTTTTCGTGTTTCGGCATGAACCCTAGATGGGATAAGCAGTGTTCCACGTCAACGAGTAGTATCACCAGGATAAGCCAACATCGGGATCGTCGTCGAAGCCATTGGGGGTGGCGATAGACTTCTTTCGCGAGCTCGGCCTCGAACTCGAAGGCCGCGCGACGATCGAGGGCGAATGGGCTGGTCGCGTCACTGGTCTGGGCGACCACCCACGATCGGTGGGTCGTAGGTGCGCTGGTAGGCATGCCATACCGCCTGCAGCGGTAGGTCGGTGGAGTCAGAGCGTGTCGATCAGCCCTCCGTCCACACGCATCGAAGCGCCCGTCGTTGCGGACGCCAAAGGGGAGGCCAGGTAGGTGACGAGGTTGGCGACTTCCTCCACGCTTGCAGCTCGTTGGATGATCGAACTGCCGCGGTGCTTCTTGACAAAGTCCGCCGCGACCTCCTCGATCGGTTTCCCGGTCTTCGCCCGCTCATCGGCGAGCATCGCCTCGACGCCTTCGGAAAGTGTGGGGCCGGGGAGGACGGAGTTCACCGTGACGCCCGTGCCAGCCATGCGCTTGGCAAGGCCGCGGGCAACGGCGATGTCTGCCGTCTTGCTGACGCCGTAGTGGATCATCTCGACCGGAATGTTGAAGCCGGATTCCGACGCGATGAAGATGACGCGGCCCCAGTCGATCTTCTGCATGCCGGGTAGATATGCACGTGAAAGCCTGACGGCGGACATGACGTTCACCTGCCAGTGACGGTCCCATACCTCGTCGTCCGCGTCGAAGAAATCGAGCGGCTGAAAGATGCCCGCATTGTTGATGAGGATGTCCACATGAGGAACTTTGGCGAAGAGTGCGTCGCATCCTTTAGCGGTTGCGAGATCGGCTGCGACAGCGGTCACGCTTCCCCTGGCACCTTCGCCTTTCAGGCGTTCGGCGGCATTTGCGGTCTTTTCTTCGGATCGTCCGTTGACCACCACGTCTGCGCCCGCCCTCGCGAGCTGGCGGACGATCGCGTATCCAATGCCTTCGGTCGATCCCGTGACTAGCGCGGTCTTGCCTGTGAGGTCGATCTGCATCTTCTGCTCCTGTGAGGTTGGATCACAGAACGTATGAACTGGCGAGCGGTCTCGCAACCGTCCAGGATGCGGATAATCCTTTCGGGTAGGGGAAGGAGCCGATCGAAACCAATCAGGTTTGTTACCGGGCGGCCCGGTCGGCCGCTTCCTCGTCTTCGCCGCCCGGTCTCCCAAGCCTGAAGGGATTGTCCCCGTTTATCGAGATCAAACGCGAAGATGGACAGTGAGGTAAACGAGCCTAGCATCGGCCCTCGCTCCAATTTGCCGTGAGGCTTCGCGAAGTATTCGTCGATTTCCGTCTTCACCTTTGCTCGCGTAAGATACTGAAGCTTCTGACGAAGCTTTTCGACGTCTTCGTCGGTAGCCGGGCCTGGACTGCGCGATCGCGGAACCTTTCGCGCGATCGTTCTGTGCTCGATTTGACCACAAGGCTGTTTGCGCTCGTCTTTAATTCTCTACCTTTATTCAAATAAACTGAAAAAACAACTTTGGATACACTTCCGGCGGAGCGTTATATAGTGGGAACTTTTGAATGCCTTTGGTGGTTATTTATACGGTCGCTCGGCGATTGTTGCTTACCCCAAGCAGACAACACTCCTGTGCGCCGGGCGGCCACTTCGCCCGAGCGTTTACTTGTTTGACTGAAAGCTCTCGAATGACTAGCGGACGTAATAATCGTGGGCAGGGAGACGTTCCCCCAGAGGCAGGCTTCGCAAATCGCCTGCTAGTCCGTATTACCCGCCTGCCTAGACCGTTTCGTCGGGCGATTGGATGGACTGTTTACCTGGCCCTCGTGCTGGTAATGTTCGCGGTGACCTTGTTGCCGGTTTGGTGGTCGCAATAAGTTCCCGACAGGCCATCGGCCGTTGTGCAGGCGAGACGGCGGTCCGTCTGATTCGCGGAGCTTCTTGCCGGGCGACTTGAATTAAACACAATCCGACGCTATTTAACGGTCATCGGCGTTGCTGGTGAGTGCTCCACGCGAGTGTTCGCGACTGCCGAAGTCGCTTATCTGCTTTTGACCACGGATGTACTGGCACTGGTGTGAAGAGCGATGTTGGAAAGGTCGGTGCGATTTCGCCCCGGCCTTTTTTATTTGCCCGTTGGGCGGGCAGGCAGGCGTTCCATCTAACGACATCAGTATCGTTGCCAACAACGCTGGCCGCGTCACCAGGGTTCAAACTGGGTCGACCCGGTCGAAAGTCGACGTTCCTACAGCGAGCGGGGTGGATCCGGTTGGACGACACGCTCGATCCATATTCCCTGAGCAGATCACGCAAGAGCGCGACGGGTACCGGTATCGGCGCGCTCTCGGTGGGTACAGGGACGTTGGACGTGTCTGGCGTTCGGAGGGATGGTGAGGTCGAAATCGGTTGGAGGGAGCAGGGCAGCCCCGTCGTCGAACCTCCCGCAAGTTCCGATGGGTTATGGCAAATTTCTCCATCGGGCAGTTTGGCGGTGTGAACGCCCGACAAAAAGGGTGCCCCGTCGAGAGCCTTCGGTCGCTTGCCCGATAAACGGTCTCACTCGGCGGCTTGCCGGACAGGGTATTCTTCTGGGAGCTCCGCCGGAGCGATGATCTCGAAGTCCGCGGGCATGGCGTGCTGATCGGTTCCCAGGAGCGCCAGCGTCCAATAGTCAGGATCCTCCCCGAAGACCGTAGAGACCCGAACGATCGTTGGTTGTCCGTCGAAATACTTCGAGGACTTCGCCCAGTAAAATGCATGCGGAACCAAACTCACTGCCATGACGCCTACTCCCGTGACCTGTGGACGATAGCAGAAAACCCAGAAATGAGAATGCCTGAGCTCGTCCAGGTCGTCATCTGGTGGAGAATGATCACCCGTCGACCGATCCGGCTTCCAATTCACGTCTTCGCACGACGACTTTCCGGCGCGGAGACGCGGCACGGCTCCGAAGCCGCTGTTCGTCGTCGGGCAATACCTTCAAATGGGCGGCTCGAGCTGCAGACACGAAAACTTGTCTCGCCCTCGTGGGCTGCAATTCGCCTTGAGGCGACCGCATACATGAGGCAAGCGCGTGCTGCCATGTCGGACCATTTAGATGCCTGGGCCATCTCTCCGACATCAAGATGCCCATCAGGCCCGATATCGTGGATGCCGTTGCGAAGTGTTCTCGATCGGGCGAAGACACGGCAATTTCCATGATTGGTATCGCGCTCACGTCGTGCATGATGTCACCGGGCCTTGCCCGATTTCAGCTCTGCGGCCACGGACTTTTTCAACGCGTCCATGATGTTCACGACATTCGAGCCCTGAGTGGCGTCCGGCTTGCCCTTCGCGGCCTTCTTGGCGGGCTTGAGAGCCCTCTTCTTCTCCGCAATGATCTTCAGCAGGC
>NZ_JBFUAY010000062.1:0-30792 GCF_056406015.1 Rhizobium sp. P1_E1
CCTTTAAATCGATAAATCCACGCCTTCAACACTCCCGAACAGGTTGCACGTAGAATCGAGGCCTCGTAACGTTCTGTGGGGCTGCCAAACAGAGGCAGTTCTGCCGCGCGCGAGACCAAGCGCGCACCGAGACGACGGCCAACCTGCCGGTCTTGACGGGGATGGACCCGACGATCCCGTATTGCTGCTGATTTTGAACCACGCCCGCGCCAGCAGTATCACCTGACTGAGTAGGAGGGGTATTTCGACTGCAGATGCCGCTGAAGTGGCTCGCCGGATAGGTCGGCCGGCGGACTTGCGCAAAACACCATCGCCCTCACTTGAGCAACTGCCACTCCCATTAGAGCCGCCGGCCAATTACGGGAAGAGACCTGTCGCTCGGTAAGCCCGGATCGTCCGGTCATAGATGCCGATGTCCTGGCAGCCCCGCGCGACCAGCTGGGCCCCCTCGATGGCTGCGAAGATCGCCATCGCGTGCTCCTGCAGGTCTTGGTCGCTTGCGGAAGGCTTGGCCCGCGAAAGCACCTTGGATAGCCAACCGACGTTCATAGCGGCGAATTTATCGACCTCGGTCCGAACCTCCGTGGGAAGGTCGTCAAGTTCGGCGCTCATGATTCCGCACAGGCACATGCGATTGTCGTTTGCCAGAGCTGAGCGAAAGATCTCAGTATATCTGTCCATGCACCAGGTCGCGTTTTCGGACGTCGCCAGCAGCTCCGTCAGATAGGCTGCTCCGTCCTCGGTGTAGCGACGCGCCAATGCAGCGCCGAGGGCGCCCTTGGTCGGGAAGTGATAGTGCACGCTGGCACTCTTGATCCCCACTTCTTTCGCGAGCTCACGAAAGCTAAGCGCATTATAACCGTGCGCCTGCACCGTCGCTCTTGCGGCGCTCATGACCGCCTCGCGCATATCCGTTTTGGTTTTGGCCATCATCGATCCTTACCTATCACTCGATAGATAGTTGTTGACGCCGGAAAAGGGAAGGGATAAACGACGACTGCAATCTATCTATCGATAGACAGATAAAGGAGTCTCCCATGAAAATCTTCGATCGCCCCGGGTTTCCCAATCCGGCACGCATCCGCATCGTGCTCGCCGAGAAGGATCTCGAACCGCAGGTCGAGTTTGTTTCCGTCGATCTTATCGGTGCCGAACACAAGCAACCCGCCTTCCTCCAAAAGAACCCCTCGGGCGTGCTGCCGGTGCTCCAGCTCGAGGACGGCACCTACATCGCGGAGGCCACTGCCATCACCGAATACCTCGACAATCTCGACGGCGATCCGCGGCTCACCGGCAAGACGCCAAAGGAAAAGGCCGTCATCCACATGATGCAGAAGCGGGCCGAGACCGAGCTGCTCGATGCGGTCGGCAACTATTTCCACCACGCGACGCCCGGCCTCGGCGCCGAGCTACAAGTGTTCAAGAGCCCGGAATGGGCTGGCCGCCAGGACTGGGGCAACCGCCAGCGCGACAAGGCGCTCGCCGGCATGACATATTTCGACAGATTGTTGCAGGACCAGTCGTTCGTCGCCGGCGATGCATTCTCGATGGCCGACATCACGGTGTTTGCCGGGCTGATGTTTGCCGACGCCGCCGGCATTGCCATCCCTGAAGATCATTCCGCGCTGAAGTCCTGGCGCGCAAAAGTCTCCGAGCTGCCGAGCGTCAAGAATCGCAGCGGCCAGATGTTCGTCGCGGAGGATCTGCGCAGGCTCGGCTTCTGATCCCCGCACCCGGCCTGAACATCGCGCCGATACGTCCAACCACATTACCCACTCGCGCCGCCCAGGCGGCATAATCTCACGGAGTTTCCTCATGTCTACGATCTCAACACCCGACAGCGCTTCCCGGCGCAACCTGCTGAAAGGGGCTGCCATCGCCGGCGTCGGACTGGCGGCGGCCGGTGCCAGTGCGAACTTGGCGGCAGCAAAAACGCCCGCGTCAGTCCATGCCGGGAAGCTCACAGGCGACCGCCTGGTCACGAAAGACGGCACCGACCTCTACTTCAAGGACTGGGGCACCGGTCCGGCCGTGGTGTTTAGCCATGGCTATCCGCTCTCGTCCGACGCCTGGGAGGACCAGATGTTCTTCCTGTTGCAGAACGGCTATCGCGTCATCGCCCATGACCGTCGGGGCTTTGGCCGGTCGAGCCAGCCGTCCGGCGGTTACGACTACGACACCTTCGCCGACGACCTGGCGCAACTGGTCGAAGCGCTCGATCTGCGCGAGGCAACGTTCGTCGGCCACTCGATGGGCGGTGGCGAGGTCGCGCGTTATGTCGCGCGTCACGGCCAGAGCCGCGTCGCCAAGGTCGCCTTCGTCTCCTCGGTGACACCCTTCCTGCTCAAGACCGCGACCAATCCAAACGGAGCGCCAAAGGAGCTGTTCGATACGTTCCGCGCCGCTGTGCAGGCAAACCGGTCGCAGTGGAATCTCGACGTCACCATGCCGTACTACAGCTTCAACCGTCCGGGCTCGCACGTCTCGGAAGGTCTTAGGGAGAGCTACTGGCGTCAGGGACAGGCAACCGGGTTTCTTGCCGCCTATCACGCGCTTGGCGCCTTCTCCGAAACCGATTTCCGCGACGACCTCAAGAAGATCACCGTTCCCGCGCTGGTGGTCCACGGCAGCGACGACCAGATCGTCCCGCTGGAAATCTCCGCGAAACTGACCGCCGGGCTCGTTCCACATGCCAAGCTCATTGTCTACGAAGGCGGCTCCCATGGGCTGCTGCATGTCGACAAGGACCGCTTGAACGCCGACCTGCTGGCGTTCCTTCGCGGCTGATGGCGTGGGAAAGGCCGGGGGCTGGCTGTAGCCCAGCCTCCGGCGCTATTGCATGCGATCGTATGCGAGTCTGGCAATCAGGACGCCGTGATCGCGTTGACCGACGCGTCGTAAAAGAGATCGTCACCAAACTCCTCCCCGACAATGCCGCCCAATCCCGCCGACAGCGACAGCGCAGCGTCCAAAGGCGAAAATGTCATCGTCACGCGCCGAACGAGCCCGGTCTCGTCGCGCTCGATGACACCTACCGCTTCCAGATCGAGGCCGGTGCGAAGTGTTGCCTTGTATTGCAGGAAATGGCGCTGATCGATCGCCCCATAAAAGGTCGGCGTCTGCGAGGCATAGAGCGTGCCGACGGCCTCGACCAGGCGCTTGATATTGTCACGGCCGGAAACCGGACGGCGCAGGACCGTCCCTCTCAGTTCGGCGTCATCGGCAAGATCATCGAGGAATGGGTGCTTTTCTCCGTTGCTGCCCGTCATGACGTTTCTCCGGAAGGCGTGATTTCTGGGGTGGCCGCGTGAGCGCGATCCAAACTCAACATCGACCTTGCGGGATATAGTGTGTAATTGCACGTCAAGCAATGAGGCTTGGAATCGGGATGTGGCGAGCATTCTACTTTGTCCGTCGAACGCCGAGATTCGCGCTTGACACTGTGCAATTGCACATTTAGATGTGCCCCATGCCGACACCCACTGGTCCCCATCTCTGTTACGCCCTCGCCGCCCGCCAGAACGCGCGGCATCTGAGCCGTCTTTACGACAATCATCTGGCGCCTGCCGAACTGTCGGTCTCGCAGTTCTCCATCCTGTCGCTGCTAGAAGCCTACCAGAGCCTCAAGATCACCAGTCTGGCCCATATGCTGAGCATGGAGCGTACGACGCTCGTCCGCGCGCTGAAGCCGCTGCAGGCAGCCGGATGGGTTGTCGCCGGGAGAGCCGACAGCGGCCGCGCCTTCGATGTCACCCTCTCCCCCTCCGGCGTCGCAAAGGTGGCGGAGGCTGTCCCCCTTTGGGAAAACGCCCAGGCCGCGTTTGAGCGGGAGGTCGGACAGGACCGCGCCGTGCGCATGCGCGATGAAATCCTGGAGCTGAACCTCGGCGGGTAGCTCCCCTTTTTACCCAAAACTGTGTAATTACACACTTTATGATGCAGCCAAACACAAGGAGATAGAAATGACTGACAAGTTCCTCGTTACCGGCGCAACCGGTGAGACCGGCCGCTACACCGTCCAACGCCTGCTCGAAAAAGGCCACTCCGTCCGCGCAATGGTCCACAGGCAAGACGAGCGCGCCGACGCGCTTCGCAGTGAAGGCGCCGAGGTCGTAGTTGGCGACCTCTTCGAGCATGACGACGTTATCCGCGCTGCCGCCGGCACCACTGCCGCCTATTTCTGCTATCCGGTCCGTCCCGGCATCATCCAGACGACGGCATATTTCGCCGATGCGGCCAGGCGCGCCGGGCTGAAGGCCGTAATCAACATGTCGCAGATCTCCGCGCGCGAGGACTCCAAGAGCCATGCGGCGCGCGATCACTGGATCGCCGAGCGGATCTTCGACTGGTCGGGCGTTCCCACCATCCACCTGCGGCCGACCTTCTTCTCGCAATGGCTGCTCTACCCGTTTGCACGCAAGACGATCGTCGAGCAGAGCATCATTGATCTGCCTTACGGCGCTGGCCGTCATGCGCCGATCGCCGCCGAGGACCAGGCCCGCCTGATCGCCTCGCTGCTGGCCGATCCGGCCGCCCATATCGGCAAGACCTACACGCTTCATGGGTCGACCGAGCTTGACCAGCCGGGCATCGCCGCGGCCATCAGCGAGGTGCTCGGCCGCAAGATCAGCTACCAGCCGCTGACCATCCCCGCCTATCGCGATCGCCTGGAAAAGTTCGGCCTGCCGGAATTTCTGATCCAGCATTTCTGCGCGATCGCCCTCGATTACCAGAATGGCATCTTCTCGGGCGCCGACAAGATCATCGCCGAAGTGACGGGCGTGCCGCCGATGACCGTTCAGGACTTCGTCACCTCGCACCGGGCCGCCTTCAATACCCTGAACGCGGCGGCGTAAGCCGCTCCGGCGCGGCCCGAGCATCGGCATCACCGGGTCTGAAACGCCGGCTCCGTCCACAAGCTGATGGCGGCGCGATGAATGCGCCGCCCGGCCAACCTTCCAGGAGAAGCAAGTTGAACATCAACCTATCAGGTAAAGTCGCCCTCGTTACCGGATCTACCGAAGGCATTTTCCAGAATTTGCTTCTTATTTGATCCATGGCCGGCGGAGATTAAGGTGGCCGTAAAACGTCCAAATTCCAAACTATTTTCTACGAAATCAGTAGAAAGAGAACGACCTGTCTTTCTTCGGCCCATTTACATGCCTATGTTTCAAACGTGGGCTTGTCGACCTTCTCGCTGACGCCACACGCTAGTCCGCCTTGGTCATAAATCAGATTTGGGAAGAGAGATGACACGATACGTTATCGTGGGGGCAGGCGCGGTTGGTGCGAGCCTCGCTGCGCAGTTCGAACTTTCCGGCATCACATATGCGCTCGTCGGACGTGGCGCACAGATCGGCCATATAAAGAGGTATGGTTTGAGCTACCAACGTCCCTCTGGCAAGCGACAGATCGGGCTTAACGCTTTCGACCTCAGCGACCCGCCCAAATTGACCCTCGATGATATCCTGATGTTGACGGTCAAAACTCAGGACGCGGCAAGCTCCCTGGCCTCCTGGTCATGGCGTCCTGTGTCGGATTCGGGAGGTGCAACGGCTGCCAGTCTCCCCGTCGTCACCTTTCAAAATGGCTTGGCGACAGAAGCGATTGCGCTCAGAACTTTCGCCAGGGTTTACGGAGCTAGTATTCTGACGCCAGCACGGTTTACCGAAACCGGCTCCGTTGCAGTGGCGGGTGATCCGCAGGTCGGCGTGGTCACCATAGGGCGTTTCCCGTCGGGTTCTGATGAAACAGCCGAGCAGATTGCGGCGGACCTCACCCGCGCTAATTATCTGGCCGAAACCAGCAATGATATCCGCCGTTGGAAATCAGCCAAACTTCTTCACAACGTCAGAAACGTCTTGGAATTGTTCGTTGGGGCCGAGGATCTCCGCGTCTCCATCGCCGAGGCGCTGGTCAATGAAGCTCGCCAGGCTCTCGAGGCTGCCGGTTATAACCTCGCCTCACCCTCTGAACGGACCACAGATCTTTCAGGGTGGCGTATAGCTCAGGACAGTGGCATCCATCCCGGTCAACAATCGACCTGGCAGAGTTTTACCAGAGGCGCTTCGAGTGAAGTCGATTTTCTCAACGGCGAAATCGTCTTGCTGGGTCGTTTCCACAATATTCCGACACCCTACAATGAGGTTGTCCAGAATCTTGCTGGCAGATTGGAGCATCAAGGCGGCTTCACCAAAGCACTGGCGCTTGACGCGATTCAATCACTTGTCGACAGGCCCTATCGGGCGAGCAACACCGATCTCGCCGCAACGAACTGATTGTCGCCGTCTAATTGTTCAACGATGCAACCACCAACCTGAAGCGATCCAATGAGAGAACCCATATCAGATCAGATCCTCGCCGCAGCCGGCGGGCTATTTTACAGCGAAGGTATTCGGGCTGTTGGGATAGATCGCATTATCGAAGAAGCGAAAGTTGCAAAGGCAACGCTATATCGACACTTCCCGTCCAAGGATCATCTTGTTGCGGCCTATCTCCAGGATCGCCACGAACGTGTTGTTCGCTCCTTGCGGGAGGCCTTGGACGCGACGGCTGCTCCGAGAGACCAGGTGAGAGTTATTTTCGAGCGCCTGTATGAAAAGGCCGACAGCCCGGAGTTCCGGGGCTGCGCATTTGCTCTTGCGGTGGCCGAGCATGGCGACTCAAAACGCGTCGTGTCCGTCGCCCGAACGCATAAGAAGGCCGTGAGCGACATCTTCCGTGCCATTATCTCCAAAGCCGAATTAGGGCCCGACCAGACGGCTGCTCATCTATCGCTTCTCTATGAAGGCGCGCTTGCGACGGTGGCAGTCGGACGTGATCCAACAGCGGTTCTCGTCGCCCGAGACTGCGCACTTTCTGTATTCGACGCCGCAATCCTACGCGACCGGACATCTTGAGAGCACTATAATATGACAAAGATCATCGACTATTTCTTCGGCATTGGCTCGCCATGGGCTTTCATCGGTCTGGACGCGTTCGCGGCACTGGCTTCCGAACAAAACGCTACGATCCGCCCCTATGTCATCCCCCTGATTGAGGATAACGGCGCCATCTATTCTCGTAACCGGCCGGAGGCCCGTCGAGCTTATTGGACGAAGGATCTCAAGCGTTGGGCGGCCGTCCGGGGCAAAACGCTGAACTTCGAAAATCGCGCGGCCTTGTCGGATCCAACGCCGGCGGGTTTCATGATCCTTGCCGCCATCGATGCGGGCAAAGACTGGCTCAAGCTGACGAAAGCGCTGCAGGAGGCCTTCTGGTTGCGCGGAGAAAATATCGGTGACGCACAGGTGCGTCGCGCAATCGCGGATGCCGCGGGCTTCGATGGCGCAGCGCTGGATGAGCGTGCCCAGAGCGACGCCGTGTTATCGATATGGAAGGCCAATTACAAGACCGCCAAGGACGCCGGTGTGTTTGGGCTGCCGACATTCCGTTATGAGGACGAGCTTTACTGGGGGCAGGACAGCCTGCCCTTCCTCGAACGTCATCTCAAGGGCGCAAAACTGGTCGCCTGATCCTGTCGTAAAGTCGAGGTGCGCGCCCGCGCGAACGCAGCCGGGCCGCAAACCTCAGATCGCAATTCCGGGGTTTCTCATGTCTCTTTGCTCGCCGGGTTCCCTGGTCTTCACCGAATGGCTGGCGGCGCATCTCGATCATCCTGGCCACGTCATTCTTGACGGCTCTTTCACGACACCGATGTCGCGCGGAGCGGACAAGTGATCGCGCCCTCCCCTGCTGTTATCGAGGCGCTATACGACCGTTTCGGTGACCGCTTCTCCACATCGCAGCCCTTGCGGGAGCAGCATGGCCGCGGTGAATCCCACCACATCGCCGCGATTCCGGAGGCAATCGTCTTTGCGGAAAACACGGAGGACGTAGCGGAAACCGTGCGGCTCTGCGCGGCCGAAGGCGTGCCGGTCATCGCATTCGGCGCCGGTACCTCCCTCGAGGGCCATCTGAGCGCGGTACGGGGTGGTGTTTCCATCGATCTCTCCCGCATGTCGCAGATCGTCCGCATCAGCGCCGAGGATTTGGATTGCACGGTTGAGGCCGGCGTGACCCGCGAGCAGTTGAACGCTCATCTGCGTGACATGGGCCTGTTCTTCCCGATCGATCCGGGCGCCAATGCCTCGATCGGCGGTATGGCATCGACCCGCGCATCAGGCACGAATGCCGTGCGCTACGGAACCATGCGCGAAAACGTCTTGTCTCTAACCGTCGTTCTGCCGAGCGGTCAGATCATCCGAACCGGTGGGCGGGCACGAAAGTCGTCGGCCGGATACGATCTGACGCGGCTCTTCGTGGGCTCCGAAGGGACCCTCGGCATCATCACCGAGGTGACGCTTCGGCTTTATGGCATTCCGGAAACGACCTCGGCCGCGCTTTGCTCGTTCGAGAATGTCGAACAGGCGGTTGCTGCGGCCATCGCAGTCGTGCAGCTCGGCATTCCGGTCGCGCGGATGGAGTTGATGGACCGTGGTCTGATCGAAGCCGTCAATGCTTATTCGAACCTGTCCTTGAAGATCGAGGACACACTGGCCTTCGAGT
Source organism: Rhizobium sp. P1_E1 (assembly GCF_056406015.1). NCBI lineage: Bacteria > Pseudomonadati > Pseudomonadota > Alphaproteobacteria > Hyphomicrobiales > Rhizobiaceae > Rhizobium > Rhizobium sp. P1_E1. The sequence goes on from NZ_JBFUAY010000062.1 coordinate 8,548, forward strand.
TCCACGGCTCTCCGGCCAGCGTGCAGGAACAGGTCGAGATGGTCGCCGGCATCGTCGGGGACAACGGTGGCAAGGACTTCGAATGGGCCAATACGCCGGAAGAACGCAACCGCCTGTGGAAGGCGCGTCACAATGCGTTTTATGCCGTCGTATCCCAGCGTGCGAATGCCAAGGGCTGGTCTTCCGACGTCTGCGTGCCGGTATCGCAGCTCAGTGCCTGCATTCTCGACACGCGCGAACTGCTGCGTAGCTGCAGCGTGCCGGCCGCCATTCTCGGCCATGTCGGCGACGGCAACTACCATGTTGTCTTCGCCGTCGATCCGACGAGCCAGGCAGAACTCGACGAGGTCGCCGCCATCAACAAGAAGATGGTGGAATACGCGATTTCGGTCGATGGCACATCGACGGGCGAACATGGGGTGGGCACAGGCAAGATCAAATATTTGCGTCAGGAACACGGAGATGCCGTGGATCTCATGGCGGTCATCAAAAATGCCATCGATCCGAAGGGCATCATGAATCCCGGCAAAATCCTTCCGAACGATGTTTCGCCAGCAGTCTGATAACGGCTTGATTGCCGAGGGCACTGTCAAATGAATAGCTTCAAGACCCACAGTTCCCATTGGGGGGCGTTTTCAGGCCGATACGAAAACGGAGGTCTTGAGGTCCGGCCTCATCCGGGCGATCCGCATCCGTCGCCATTGCTGGGCAACATTCCGGCGATCGCCCATAGCCCTATGCGCATCAGGCGGCCGGCGATCAGGCGCGGCTGGCTCGAAGGCGCGCCGGGTCACGCGCAGAATCGCGGGGCCGACGACTATGTCGAGGTCAGTTGGCCGCGCGCAGCCGACTTCGTCRCAAAAGAGCTGCAGCGCGTTTACGGAAACTTTGGCCCGGAAGCCGTGTTCGGAGGATCCTACGGATGGGCTAGTGCCGGACGGTTCCATCATGCACAAAGCCAGATCCACCGGTTTCTCAACGTGCTGGGTGGTTACGTCGGTTCCGTCAACACCTACAGCTCCGGTGCGGCAATGGTCATCCTCCCGCACGTGTTGGGACCATACGATCATTTCGACCGCAAGAGCGTCACCTGGGATGCCATCGAACGGAGCAGCGAGCTGGTCGTCGCCTTTGGCGGGATGGCGATCAAGAACACCGATGTGCATGGCGGCGGCATCAGCGCGCATATCGTGCCGCGGACGCTGAACGGCGCGCACGCGCGAGGTGCGCGTTTTGTCCTCGTCAGCCCCCTGAAAGACGATTTTCCTCCTGAGGTGAATGCCGAATGGCTGCCCATCTTACCTGGCACCGACATCGCGCTGATGCTCGGCCTCGCGCATGTGCTCGTCAGCGAGGGATTGCACGACCGCCAATTTCTCGACCGATATACGGTCGGCTATGAACGTTTTGAAGACTACCTGCTTGGCCGGATCGATGGTGTCGAAAAAAGCCCGGATTGGGCGTCCCACATTTGCGGCATCGGCGTCGATGCCATAAAGACCCTCGCGCTTTCCATGGCGCGCGCCAGGACGTTGATCACCGTCAGCCATTCCCTGCAACGTGCCGACCATGGCGAGCAGCCGGTCTGGATGGGCATCGTGCTCGCCGCAATGCTCGGGCAGATTGGGCTGGATGGCGGCGGCTATTCCTATTCCCTTGGTGCGTTGGGCAACATCGGCAAACACCAGCTCGCCGTCCCACTGCCGACGCTCAGCCAATTCAAGAATGCCGTGTCGGATTTCATTCCCGTCGCGCGTATCGCCGACATGCTGCTCAATCCGGGCCACGAGTACAACTACAACGGCCACGCGATGCGTTATYCCGATATCCGCCTCGTCTATTGGGCGGGAGGCAACCCGTTCCATCACCATCAGGATCTCAACAGGCTGCGGGCGGCATTCAAGAAACCGGAGACCATCATCGTGCATGAGACGGCCTGGACGTCGTCTGCGCGCCACGCCGATATCGTGCTGCCGGCGACGACCACGCTCGAGCGTGACGATATCGGGGCGGCGGACCGCGATCCGCTGATGGTCGCCATGAAGAAGCTGATCGAGCCGGTCGGCGAAGCACGGGACGATTATGAAATCTTCTCTGAGATCGCGCGCCGTCTCGGCAAATTCGAAGAGTTCACCGAAAACCGGACCAGCCGGGAATGGCTAACCTTCCTTTTCGAAACAACGCGCAAGGCGCTCGTAGCCGGTGGACACGAAGCTCCCGACTTCGAGACGTTCTGGGAACGCGGAGAGATGCGCCTGCCGCTCAAACCCGACGATGGCGGACCGGCGCGTGCCTTTCGCCATGATCCGTTTGCATCTCCACTTCAAACGCCATCCGGGAAGATCGAGATCTTTTCGCAGAGGATCGAAAGCTTCGGTTACGATGATTGCCGCGGCCATCCGCGATGGTATCCGCCAAGGGCGGAGGCGGAGGACGATAAAAGCCGCTTCCCGCTCCACCTGGTCTGCAACCAGCCGCATCAGCGGCTGCATAGCCAGCTGGACTATGGCGATTTCAGCCGCTCCACCAAGATAAAGGGGCGGGAACCGGTTCGTATAAACCCGGCTGACGCGGCCGAACGCGGCATTTCCGATGGCGACATTGTGAGGCTGTTCAACGCCCGCGGCAGTTGCCTTGCAGCCGCGGTGATCAGCGAGGACGTCCGAAAGAGCGTGATGCAGCTTGCAACGGGTGCGTGGTTCGAACCCGACAATGCGGCCTCCGACAAATCGATGTGCGTTCACGGCAACCCGAACATCCTCACCCGTGATGTCGGAACCTCGCAATTGGCCCAGGGCTCGACCGGACAGCTTACCAGGGTGGACGCAGAGCGGTTCGTCGGCGAACTGCCTCCGGTGCGGATATTCGAGGGGATGACGTTCTTTGACGAGGCTGAGAGGTCCAGCACGAGGGCCGGCAACCAGTAGATCGGCGTCACCAACCACGGCGAAGGATGCACTGAGCCCGGAAAAGCTGATCCTCACACACCCAGAAACCGAACAAAATAATCCATAAAATTAGTAGAAAAAGAACAACTGGTCTTTCTCCCTCCTGTTGCCCTGCTTAGGCTATGCGTCGTGATCTACTTGGCAAACAATACAGGACCGCATTATGATCGAACGCTCTTCCCCGTTCTCCCTTTCCCGGCGTCTGCTGATCGCCACCTCTGCGTTGGCAATCGCCGCCTTGGTGGTAACGGCTGAGTTCAATCCGGCTCTGAGTGCCGATAGCCCACACAACGGCGGTGACATCACCTTCCTGATCGACTCGCTGGGTGATACCTGGATCCCGAACAACAGCGCCATTTCCAGCTTCCAGGGCCACATCTGGGGCCATGTGACCGATAAGCTCCTTTACGTAGATGCTGACGGCAAGGTCAGCCCCTGGATCGCCGAACGCTGGGAGCAGAACGACAAGGCCACCGAGTTCACCCTGCACCTGAAGAGCGGCGTCACTTTCTCCGACGGCACCGCGCTCGATGCGTCGGCCGTCGTCGCCAATCTCGACATCTGGTACGCCGGCCGCAAGAGCGAAGGCATCAACCCGATTGGTCTCTTCCCGAAGACCTATGACCACGCCGAGGCGGTGGACGCGACCACAGTGAAGGTCTTCTTCAAGGCGCCGACGCTCGGCTTCATCCCGACCCTCGGCTATCACGGCTCGATCCTCATCTCCCCGAAGACCCTCGCTCAGCCCGCAGCCCAGCAGGCCGACCTCAGTAAGACCTCCGGCAGCGGCCCCTACGTGGTCGACTCCTGGAAGGAGGGCGACTTCGTCAAGCTGGTCAAGCGCAAGGACTACAACTGGGGGCCTGCGGCAGTCGGTCATACTGGTCCGGCCTATCTCGACACGATCACCTACAAGCTGGTGTCCGAGCCCTCGCTGCGCGTGGCCGCTGTCCAGTCCGGCCAGGCCGACGTCGCCTACAACGCCTCGCCGCAGGAGCTGGAGTCTTTGAAGGCAGAGGGCTTCACCACCGCGACACCGCGCTATCTCGGCTTCGTGAATGGTTGGGCAATCAACACCAAGCTTGCACCATATGACGACGTGAAAGTCCGCCAGGCCCTGCAGGCCGGCATCAACCGCCAGGAGATCATCGACACCGTCTACACACCCGACTGGAAGCTCGCGACGTCCTTCATCCAGAGCAACGTGCCGGGAGCGACCGATCAAAGTGCGCTTTTGGCCTACAACCCCGACAAGGCCGAGAAGCTTCTCGACGAGGCGGGTTGGGTCAAGGGCGCAGACGGCATCCGCACCAAGAACGGCCAGCCGCTCGTGCTGACGCTGCATTCCAACCCCTACCTCGCAACCTCGAAATCGGTCGACGAACTCATCGCCCAGCAACTCGGCAAGATCGGCTGGAAAGTCGCTATCCGTGCCTACGATGTCGTCACCTTCGGCCAAAAGGTCAAATACGGCGGTCCGGCCGTGCCGGCCTATGAGGTGACGCGCAGCTTCATCGACGCCGGCACCGTCGCCAGTATCCTGACGAACGCCAACAACGGCGAGAACTGGTTCGCCCTCGACGAGAGCGACAAGACGCTCAACGAACTCCGCGACAAGATCGCCAGCGCCGGTTCCATCGAAGGCCGCAAACCGCTCCTCGACGAACTGCAGAAGTACATTCTCGATCAGGGCTACTTCATCCCGCGCACGCAAATCGTCCAGCGGATCTACGTCCAATCCCCGAAGCTCAAGGGCGAAGTCTATAACGGCGTCGCCTATGCCAGCTACTACACGGCCTCGAAAAGCGAATAACCCGCAATTCAACCGAGCAACGTAAGAAGGTGACGGCATGAGCAAAGCCTACCTAAACTACGCCGCAAAACGCCTCGTACAGGCGATCGTCGTGATCCTGCTGGCCTATGTCTTCACCTTCGTCGTCGTAAGCATCCTGCCCGGCGACCCGATCACCAATGTCCTGAACAACCCCCAGAATGGGTTCACACCGGATGAGATCAAGGAGATCATCGCCGCCCAGGGCCTGGATAAGCCGATCCCGGTCCAGTTGTGGACATCCTTTTCCGGCTTCGTGACCGGCGATCTCGGCCTGTCGATGCGGACCAACCGGCCCGTCGCGACGCTGATCGCCGAGGTGCTGCCATCGACGTTGATCCTTGCTTCTGCAGGCCTCGTCGTCGCGCTGCTGCTCGCGGCGGTGATCGCCTATGGCACGCAGTTTCTTCCAAAACACTTTGGCCAAGGCTTGCTGCGGGGCTTCCCGTCATTGTTCCTGTCGGTGCCCAACTTCGTGATCGGCCTGGTGCTGATCCACCTCTTCGGTTTCCAGCTCGGCGTCTTCCGCGTGATCGAGCCCGACAGCTTCTGGGCGACCCTTTTCGCAGCCATCGCGCTCGGCATCCCGATCTCCGCGCAAATCGCCGAAGTGCTCATCGCCAACCTCGATCATGAGTCCGGCCAGGAATACGCCGCCGTCGCGCGGGGCCGCGGGCTCGGGCAAATGCGCCTGTTCGCCAAGCACCTGCTCAAGCCGTCTTCGCTCCCGGTCATTACCGTCATTGCGCTTACCATCGGCGAACTGCTCGGCGGCTCGCTGATCACCGAGACGGTATTCGGACGCACCGGTCTTGGCAGCCTGGTGCAGCGGTCGGTGAGCACTCAGGACCTGCCCGTGCTTCAGGCGGTCGTCTCTCTGGCAGCGGTGGTCTTCGTGGTCGTCAACCTGATCGCCGACCTTGCCTACCCGCTGCTCGACCCGCGCGTAAAACTGCTTGGCACGCCCGAGCGTCGTCCAACCACAGCCGACGAAGGTTCCGCCGGCATTTCCAAGGTGGTGACCTCATGACCCTCGCCTCCACCCACTCTACCTCGCGCATCACCGCGATCGGGCGGCTGACGGCGCTGCGCGTGCCGCCGGTCGTCGCGCTCTCTTTCGCAATCGTCGCGCTGGCGATCGCCTGGTCTCTCGCCCCAAGCCTGTTCACGAGCTATGACCCGGTCAACGGCGTTCCCTCTCAAAAGCTGCTGGGCCCAAGTGCAGCGCACTGGTTCGGCACCGATCACCTCGGCCGCGACCTTTATACCCGTGTGGTCTATGGCACAGCCTCCTCGGTCGCCAGCGCGCTGATCGCCGTCGTCATCGGCGTTTTCGCCGGTGGCCTCATCGGCCTGCTGGCCGGCTTCTTCGGCGGGTGGGTGGATACTCTGTTTGCGCGCCTGGTCGACGTGCTGCTTGCGATTCCAAAATTCCTGCTGGCCGTCATCGTCGTCACGGCGATCGGCTTCGACACCACGAACGCCGCCATCGCAACCGGCGTCTCGGCGGTGGCCCTCTTCGCCCGGGTGATGCGCTCGGAGGTCATCAAGACCCGRCAAGCGACATTCGTCGAGTCTTCCTTTCTACTGGGTGGATCGCGCTGGCACATCCTTTGGCGCCACGTGCTGCCGAACGCCTCGCGCTCGGTGCTACCGCTTGCAGTGCTGCAGTTCGGCGACTCAATCCTGGTGATCGCCAGTCTCGCTTTCCTCGGCTACGGCGACCCTCCACCGGCCTCCGACTGGGGCCTGCTGATCTCGATCGGCAAGGACTACCTCAAATGGCCGTGGCTGGTTTACGCGCCCGCATTCGTCACGATCGCAACCGTCCTCTCCGTGAACAGGATCAGCCGATGGCTTCGCAAGACAGACTGACTGAGCTTTTCGCCCGTACTGACGTCACCGGGGCGGCGCTCCGGCGATCGTCCCCCCTGCTCCGGATCGATGGGCTGTCGGTTTCCTACGGACCGCAGCAAGTCGTCAGCGACGTTGGGTTTGAACTCGGCCGCGGCAAGAGCCTCGCCCTCATCGGAGAGTCGGGCTCGGGCAAGTCGACCATCGCCCGCGCGGTGTTGCGACTGCTCGCCACTGGTGGACGCGCTAACGGCCGCGTCGAGTTCGACGGCCAGGAGGTATTGGGCCTCTCGGAGCGTCGTTTCCGGCCCTTGCGGGGACGTGCGATCGGGTTTGTCCCGCAGGACCCCGGCAACTCGCTCAACCCGGTGCGGACGATCGGCGCCCAGGCGATGGAGGCGGCAGCACTCGTCGACGAGCCCAATAAGGCAATCCGCAAGGCGCTCATCCTGGAGACCTTCGCCCAGGTCGGCCTCGACAACCCCCAGCGGGTCTATGACTCTTACCCGCACCAGCTGTCCGGCGGCATGCTGCAGCGCGTGCTGATCGGCCTTGCTGTCCTCCCCCGGCCGTTGCTGCTGGTCGCAGACGAGCCGACGTCAGCGCTCGACGTCACGATCCAGAAACGCATCCTCGACTTGCTTTCCAAGTTGCAGCACGAACTGGATATCAGCCTGCTCCTCATCACCCACGATCTGGCGATCGCCGCCGAGCGGGCGGACTCTCTGGTGGTGCTCAAGGACGGCATCGTCCAGGAAGCCGGCAGCACCACGGCTGTCTTCTCCGCGCCCGCTTCGRCATACGCTAGGAAGTTGCATGCCGACGTCCCAGCCCTCAACCCCGATCGTTACCGTAAGCTACGAGACCCCGCCTTCCGTCTCCTCGGGACCAAGACCGACAAGGCACCGAAGATCGAGGTTAGCGGCGTCACGAAGACTTTCACGGTCGACGGCAAGGTTCTGACGGCCGTCAACGACGTGTCGTTTGCCGTCCAGGCTGGCACCACGCACGCGCTGGTCGGCGAATCCGGTTCTGGCAAGACGACGGCAATCCGGCTGCTGCTTGGGCTCGAACAACCCGACATCGGGAACATTGCGGTCGCCGGCGAGCAGCTCAACGGTCGTTCGCCCGAGTCGCTGCGCGCGGTATGGCGCCACCTGCAGCTCGTCTACCAGAACCCGTTCACGTCACTGGACCCGACCTGGAAAGTCGAGCAGCTGGTACGAGAACCGCTCGACCAGTTCAAGATCGGAACCCGCGAGGAGCGCTCCGCGCGGGTCCGCGAAGCGCTGACCAATGTCGGGCTCGGCGAGCACCTGCTCTTGCGTAAGCCGGAAGCCTTGTCAGGTGGACAGCGCCAGCGCGTGGCCATCGCGAGGTCTCTGGTCCTCAAGCCTGATGTGATCGTGCTCGACGAGCCGACCTCCGCGCTCGACGTCAGCGTTCAGGCCGACATCGTCGAGGTGCTGCTTTCGCTGCAAGCCAGGCTTGGCCTGACCTATGTATTCGTCTCCCACGATCTGGCTCTGGTGCGCCAACTCGCGCACACCGTCTCGGTGATGCAGCGCGGGCGCATCGTCGAACATGGGAGCGTCACCGACATCTTCGGAAACCCCCAGCAGCCCTATACTCGGTCGCTGCTGGAATCGATCCCATCGGGCGCCGCTGGTATCGCCCGTGCACCACACCCGCAACCTCGGCGGATCTTCAACGAGGAAAAGATCGCATGACCATCGCTGCGACTGTAAATCCTCAGCCCGCGTCGTTCCGACCAAAGCAGCGGCTTGGCTTCAACACCCGGGTATCGTTCAATGACGAGGCCGGACCGGCGCAAGGTCTGCGCGACGGGATCGAACTATTCAAGGAAGCCGAGCGGCTGGGTTACCAGTCGGGATGGGCCTATCAGCGACACTTCGACCATTACCTCTCCTCGCCGCTTCCGTTCTTTGCCGCGGCCGGTCAGCACACCAAGCGCATCAACCTGGGATCGGCGGTCATCCCAATGCGCTATCAGGACCCGATCCTGCTCGCCGAAGCGGCCGGTACGACAGACTTGCTCATCGATGGCCGGCTGGAGCTGGCCATCTCGACTGGTGYCAACGCGGCCTTCGACGCTGTGTTCGGTGCAGTCGACACCGACGCTCGCACGGAAGCGAAACGGCGCCAGGCGCGCTTCCTCTCAGCGATCGCAGGCGAAGTCCTCCATACGGTCGTTTCGCCGGGCCAGGGTGCCCCGCAAGGCGCCGAATTGCGCGTAACGCCGCATAGCCCGACCCTGCGCTCGCGCATTCGACAAGGGTCAGCCAGCCTGAACTCGGCGGTGCAGGCGGCCGAGCTCGGGATCGGGCTYATCTCGGGAACCGTGCAGCACGACCATGCCGAGGGCGAGACTTTCGGGCAGTATCAGGCTCGCATTATCGAGGCGTTCCGCGCCACCTGGCGCACGACCTGGGGAACGGAGCCGCCATCGGTCGCAGTCGCCGCCTCCATCCTGGTCGGGACCACCGCCGAACTTCGAGAGAAATATGCTGCCTATGACCTCGAGCGTCGCACCATCGGAATTGCCGCGTCGCGTCCCAAAGGTGCCCTCGCGCCCGCCAGCCAACCAGCCGGCGCTCAGATTTCACCTGTCTTCCAAGGCACGCCCGATCAAGTGATTGAGGCAGTGCTCAACGACCCGGGCCTCGCAGCCGCAGACGAGGTCGTGCTCTTCCTGCCTCCCGCCTTCGGCCTCGCCGAGAATATAYGGTTGCTGACCGATCTGGCCGAGACAGTCGCTCCAGGACTTGGCTGGTCACCTGCCTCGTAACCCATGCACAGGCTACACGGCTCGATGCCAGGACAGTTGAAGACATCAAGTGTCAACGCCATGGCCGGGAGCGGGTCCTACTCCATCCGCCGCGATAGCGAATATTTTCTATAAAATCGATAGAAAGAGAATGACCTGTCTTCCTCGCGGCGCTGCCGCGCCTTAACGTCAATGCAATGGTCTGCAACCTGAAGGAGCTCACATGTCCGCGGAATTCATTAGCGTAAGCTTTCCCAACGCGTCGAACGACCTCAACCCCATTCCCGACGCGCCTGTGGATCCTCGTTTCCTGGAGCGGTACGCACGCGCCCTCGATGACTATGGTTTCAACTACACGCTGATCCCCTACTCCTCCGCCTCCTTCGATCCCTTCACGCTCGGCGCCACGGTCCTGGCACACACGAAGCACATCAAGATCATCGTCGCCTTGCGCCCGAACACCGTCTATCCGACGGTCGCAGCCAAATCGCTTGCAACCCTCGATCAATTGAGCGGCGGGCGTGTTGTCGTTCACTTCATTGCAGGCGGCAGCGACGAAGAGCAGGCCCGCGAAGGCGACTTCCTCAACAAAGAGGAGCGCTACGAGCGCCAGGAAGAATATATCCGGATCCTTCGTCTGGCCTGGACGTCCAAGGAACCCTTCGACTTCGATGGGAAATACTACCAGTTCAAGCAATTCCGCAGCGCGGTGCGCCCAACCAGTGGCGTGATCCCGATTTCGGTCGGTGGTTCGTCGGATGCCGCGTATCGCATCGGGGGTTCGCTGGGCGACATTTTCGGGCTCTGGGGCGAGCCGCTTGCAGAAACAAAGCAGCAGATCGAACGGATCTACGCGGAAGCGGCAAGGGCAGGCCGGACGGATCGCCCTCGCATATGGGTTACCTTCCGGCCGATCGTGGCGGAAACTGACGAGTTGGCATGGGAAAAGGCGCATAGAGTTCTCGACCAGCTGAACGAAAACCGCCAGAAAGGCTTGGCCCRTGCGCCGCTCAATGCTGCACGCCCGGCCAATGTCGGCTCGCAGCGGCTTCTGGACATCGCAGCACGCGGCGATGTCCATGACCGCGCTCTATGGTATCCGACGGTGACCGCGACCAATGCTGGCGGCGCCACCACTGCGCTTGTCGGTTCGCCGCGCACCATTGCAGATTCCATCCTCGACTACATCGATCTCGGCTGCGATCTGATCTCGATCCGCGGCTATGACAATTACAATGATGCGGTCGACTACGGCCGCTACATCCTGCCGCTCGTGCGTGAAGGCATTCGCGAACGGGAAGAGGCGAACAAGAAGAAGAGTGCTGCGTGATGCGTGCAGTCTGGCCCGARCGCCGGACTGCACGTCCCCTTTTTCTCAACGCAGCCGGATCTGCTCGTCCTTTGCCTAGGGATAGGACTGCCTTAACAGCCAGAAAGCGTCGACCCGCATGTCCCATGATACAATCGTTCCAGATGAAACCGTGCGCGTTATCGCGGACGCCGCACCGGATGCGGATCGAACCGGTCAATTTCCCTGGATCGGTATCCGGGCCGTTCATCAGAGCGGTCTCCTAGAGAGCACCGTTGCGACCCGCTATGGCGGTCAAGGCGCGACGCTCGCTGATGCGGCCCACATTCTGGCGGCGTTGGGGCGGGGTGATCCCTCGGTAGCGCTGATCAGCGCCATGACGATCTTCAATCATCTCGGCCAAGCCGCAAAGAACCATTGGCCTGATGATCTGTACCGGCGCCTGCTGGCAGAGGCTAAGCAGAGACCGCTATTGCTCAACGCCGCACGCGTCGAGCCGGAACTGGGGTCTCCGGCCCGCGGCGGCCTGCCCGCGACTGTCGCCCGCCGCACGGCAAGCGGCTGGTCGATCACCGGTCGCAAGCGCTTCGTGACCGGCGCATACGGTCTGACGCATTTCCTTGTCTGGGCGCATACCGACGAAACGCCCGCGCGCGTCGGAACGTTCGTCGTGCCGAATGGATTGCCCGGCATCCACGTGATCGAGAACTGGAACAGCCTGGGCATGCGCGCCACAGGTTCGCACGACGTCGAATATACCGACGTCGAGATCCCAACGGAAAACGTGTTGGAACTCGTTGATCCGTCGGTGGCTCAGCAGGACAATCGCGCCCATGCGGCGATCACGCTGGCGCTGACCGCGATCTATCTCGGCGCGGCTGAGGCTGCCCAGGCTGCCTTCATCCGCTTCGCCCATGAGCGCGTGCCCGCCAATCTGGGCCATCCCATCGCCCGCACGGAGCGGTTCGTGACGCTCTCAGGTGAGATCGACCTGCTTGTCTCCGGCGCCCGGCAGATCATTTTCGGCGCGCTCGAAGCCAACCATGGCGACGCGGAAAAGATGATAAGGGCTAGGCTGATCGCAGGCCGGCAACTGCGCGAAGCCGTGCAGATCGCGGTACGTGGCATCGGCAATCCGGGTCTTAGTGCCGACCTGRGACTTGAACGACATTTCAGGGATATCCAATCCGTGCTCGTCCACGCGCCGCAGGAAGATACTTCTATTTCGATATTGGGCCGCGCTGCCTTTGAGCGATGGAATAGAGAGGAAAGTGTCCGCTCGAGCTATCCGGCTGGGCTGACGGTCCTCAAAACAGCATAGCAACAGAGCGCCTCGTCCGATGGCCTCCCTCCTCCCTCGCATGATCGAGGCGAACTCGCGAAAGGAATTTAGATGAGCAACGATCTGATCGTCGGCTTTTCGGGCAATCTCTCCCGCCCGTCCAGCACCAGGCGCTTCGTGGAGAGTGTCACGGTATCGCTGGCGAAGCAGGCCGGCCTGCAGCACGCCGTCTTCGACGTCGAAGACCTCGGTATCTCACTGGCGGCCGCAAGATCGGTCGCGGACCTCGATCCGGCAGCAAGGGCGGTGATCCAAACAATCATCGACGCAGAAGCGCTCGTCATCGGTTCGCCAACCTACAAGGGGAGCTACACGGGCCTGTTCAAGCACGTCTTCGATCTACTCGATCCGGCAGACTTGCGCGGCAAACCCGTCATCCTGACGGCAACCGGCGGGGGCGATCGACACTCCCTCGTTGTCGAGCATCAACTTCGCCCGCTATTTGCTTTTTTCGAGGCTTTTGTGCTGCCGACGGCAATCTATGCCTCGAGCCGCGATTTCACTGATGGCATTCCGTCAACGGCTATTCTCGGTCGGGTAAACCAGGCGCTGGCAGAGGCCTCCGTCCTTGTGAAGGCCCGTTCGACGGCAGACGCAATTGCCGCGGAATAATTAGTCGGCGGGCAAAATGACAACACAAAAGAAATATGTCGTCGGCATCACCGATCACATGTTCGGCACCCCTGATCTCGAGGCCGAGGTGCTCGGCGACGATGTCGAGATCGATTTCTTCGCCACCACTGACGAAACGCTTTTCTCCCCCGAGCGCTTGGCTCGGCTTGATGCCCTGATGGTCTGGGGCGCACGGCTCGGGCCGAAAAGTATCGCCCAACTTTCACGCTGCAGGGCCGTCGTGCGTTATGGTGTCGGCTACGAGAAGATCGATCTTTCGGCTCTGGCTGATGCAGGCATCCCGTTCGCCAACAATCCCGATTACGGCACGGAGGAGGTCGCCGACCATGCGCTCGCGATGATGCTGTCGCTGCACCGGCGACTCTGGGAGCATGATGCCCACGCCCGTGGCTATACGACAGGATGGCAGGTCCATAGCCTCAAGCCACTTGCCCGCTCGAACCGGACCACGGTGGGCGTGATGGGTGTCGGACGGATCGGGACGGCTGTGGTCAACCGGCTGAAGCCCTTCGGCTTCCGCATCCTGGGCTATGATCCCGGCCAGCCGCGCGGCCATGAGAAGGCGGTCGGCTATGAACGCACCGACCGGTTAGATGACCTCTTCGCCCAGGCGGATATCGTCACCCTGCATTGCCCGGCAAACGACGAGACGCGCGGTATTCTTGGCGCGGATGGACTTTCCCGGCTGAAGCCCGGAGCCATCCTGGTCAATACCGCGCGGGGAGAACTGCTCGACGATCTCGATGCGCTCGAAGCCTCACTGCGAAATGGCCATCTCGCGGCGGCGGCAATCGACACACTGGCGCAGGAACCGCCGCGCGATCATCCGCTGCTGACAGCATGGCGCGATAGGAGTGACTGGCTTGAGGGGCGGCTGGTGATAACGCCGCACAATGCCTTCTACTCCGATCATGCAGCCATCGAGATGCGCCACAACGCAGCGCAGACAGTCAAGATTCTGCTCGACGAGGGCCGACTGCGAAATCAGATCACGGCGTGAGCGGCGGTCATTCGGAAACGAGACATCAAGTCGAGCGCTCGCTATCCCGCTCTGATCGGAAGGCAAATCACGTGTAGGTCTACCGACTGAAAGGTGATCGCCTTGAAGGGATCCCAACCGACAACCCTGTAGTTTACAGGGCGCCTTATTTCAAATGCACCTCCAGCTAACATTGCCCCGGCCATAGAGGAATGACCAATTTGCAGCCGCAAGCCGACCGTCAGCTTCGGGCTGCGAATCTTCATGAGCGGGCTCCAGGTTGAACGTGCGCATCGTCGCGGTGACCCAACTGAGACGTTGCCGGCATCGCACCTCGGCGTCCTGAGATGACGCGCAAAGCGGTCATCGGCGTTGGTCAGATTTTCTGCCTCCCACCCGAGCTCAAGCCTTCCTCGTAACGACATTTACTGCGCTGGAACTGGCTAACGCTAACCTCCAGGCGTGGCTGGCGTCTGGGTCAAGATCACGATTCCCCAAAGGACAATATCGCCAGGGGTCCAGTTGGGTCTACCATCACGGGCTAGGAGAGACCATCACGAGCCCGCTGGGAGAGACCATCATGAGCCGCATGAAATCATCCGTCGTCGCTTCCGCGCTCGCATTGAGCTTTTCGATGGCGCCAAACTTGGCCCACGCGCAGCAGCTCCAGATCCCCACGACAGCCGCCGAAGTGCCCGGTCCGGCGAGCGGCACAGCCATAACCACGGCCTACGTGCAAACTGTGGGGCGGATGGCCTACCTGTGGGGCTGGCCACTGGTCAATTCGGTCAACCGCTCCATCGCTTTTTCCAAGGCGCCCGAACCAGGCTTGATAGGCGGAGTGGTTCCGATCGCGTTCAACGGGAACGCAATGCTGACCGGGTATATCAGCCCGGACCAGACGATCATCGCCTGCCCGAACCAGGATGTCGCGTATGGTGCTGGCTGGATGACACTGGACAAAGAGCCCATCGTCTTCCAGGTACCGGATTTTGGCGATCGTTTCTGGGTCTATGCGCACTATGACGCGCGCACCGACGAGTTTTCCGAGATCGGCAAGCAATACGGCACCAAGCCCGGCTTCTATCTGATGGTCGGTCCAGACTGGAAGGGCGAAACGCCAGCCGGCATCACGGCCGTGGTGCGCTCCTCCACGTCGCTTGCCTTTGTCATTCCGCGCATCTTCATCGATGACAGCGCCGAGGATCAAAAAGCTGTCCAGCCGTTGCTCAGCCAGGTCGTCTACTACCCGTTGTCGGAGTTCGACGGGAAGATGAAGATCAGGGACTGGAGCAAGCTCCCGCATTTCCCGGCACCGAAATCCACCGGCAARGGTGAGACCAAGTGGGTAAACCCGGAAACCTTCTTCGACGAGTTGCCTGAGGTGATGAAACAAGTGCCGCCGATGCCGGGCGAGGAAGCCCTCTACAACTGGATCGGTAGCGTGCTGGAGGCGGCCGCCAAGGATCCTGCGATCAAGAAGACGCTTGTGGAAACTGCTGTCGCCGCCGAGGGAGAACTGATCTCACCGTTCTTTAAGTGGGCCAATAACGGCCGCCCTGCCGGCAATGGTTGGAATTCGCCGGTGAACAACGCGGAGTGGGGGACCGACTACGTCAATCGCACGGGCACCTCCAAGTCGAACATGTACGACAACCGGCCTGAGGAAACCAAGTACATCTACACGGACAACGACAAGCAGGGTGCACAACTCAACGGACAGAACGCTTACACGATCACCTTTGCCAAGGGTCAGACGCCACCGGTCAAGGGATTTTGGTCGTTGACCTTGTACAACGATGTCCACTTCTTCAACCCAAATCCACTAAAGCGCTATTCGCTGGGCACGAAGAACAAGACCATCAAATACAACGCGGACGGCTCGCTGACGCTTTACGCCAGCGCCAAGTCGCCGGGCGCGGACAAGGAAAGCAACTGGCTGCCCGCGCCCGAAGGTTCGTTCTCGCTCTACATCCGCGCCTATTGGCCCGACAAGCCTATCCTCGACGGCACTTGGACGCCGCCGACCATCGCGATGGTGCAGTGAATAAGTCGATCAAGCGCGGAAGGAACATGAACATGACAACCACTCGCACCCTCAGCCTTATCGCCGCCGCGCTGGTTGGCGGTTTGGCAATGAACGGCCTTGCTACGCAGGCTTTCGCTCAGGAGACCTCCTTCGATAAGTTGGCCAACCTCCCGTTCGCGGAAGGCCGGCCCACAAAAGAGACAGCGCAGACCTTGCGCGACGAACTGCTCTTCCAACGGGCGACGCAGACCTATCTCTGGGCGCTGCCGTTGATCAACACCCTCGGGATGCAGGTCGGATCGGAAAAGACATTCGGCGCCGGCTACAACGTCCTGCCGATCTGGAAGAAGCGGCTCGACGCCAAGACCCTGGTGACTACTCCCAACTCCGACGTCCTCTACGCCATGAGCTACGTTGACCTGGGCAAGGATGGTCCGCTGGTGATGGAAGCGCCGTCTGAGTTGCAAGCCATCCTGCTGGATTACTGGCAGCGCCCCATCCCGGTGGATGGCGGCAAGTTCTTTGGTGACGTCGGTCTGTTTGGACCGGATGGCGGCAAGGGGGGCAAGTTCCTCCTGTTGCCACCCGGCTACACGGGAGCGGTGCCGGAAGGTTATTACGTTTACCGGTCAGGCACCAACAGCGTCTTTATCTTCCTGCGCGGGTTCTACAAGGACCCGAAGAATCTGACACCTGCTGTCGCGCACCTGGAGAAGACAAAGATCTATCCGCTTAACGGCGAGGCTGGCGCCAAGCCGATGGAATTCCCCGATGGCTCCGGCGTCCCGGTCAACATGCTGCCGATCAGCGACGGCAGCGCCTTCGATCAACTCAAGCTGCTGGTGGACAGGGAGGGTGACAATCTTGCAGGTCCCGATTGGCTCGGCATGCTGGCGGCCATCGGCATCGTCAAGGGCCAGCCGTTCAATCCTGATGCGCACACACGCGAGATCCTCGATCGTGCCGCGAAGACCGGCTACAAAATGAGCCGTGTCATTGGCTTTGCCGACAAGGCAAGTGGTCTCTCGTTGCTCGTCTATCCAGACCGCCGCTGGCTCAATCCTTTCTCCGACGGGACTCCCGCGAATCCGGGTGGGTCGAAGAATCCGGACTGGGAGAATGTCGCCGGAGCGTATCCATATCTCGCCCTCGATGCCCGAATCTGGATGTTCACCGACTACTACTCGATCAGCCCGGGGATGATGTCCCAAACCCCGGGCAAGGGCGCGAAGTACATGATAGGCTTCATCGATAGCGAAGGCGTGCCCTTGTCGGGCGGTAGCAACTACCGCCTGAACCTGCCCGCCAACATTCCAGCCGCCAACTTCTGGTCGGTGACGCTCTACGAGGCTGAGAATGCTTCGGGTCTCGCCAATGGGCAGCCTTTCCCATCGTTGGGTTCAAAGGACAGGCCGGCGCAGAACGCTGATGGCAGCACGGAGCTTTACCTCGCGCCAAAAGCGCCCGAGGGCAAGGCCGGCAATTGGCTCGCGACGGTGCCGGGCAAGGGGTACTTCGCCATCCTCAGGCTCTACGGCCCGACCGAAGCGGCCATCGACAAGAGCTGGGTCCCAGGGGACATCGAGAAGGTGGAGTGACCCCGCTGCGCTGAGCGGCTTAAGGCCCGGAGGAGATCATTCAAGCCGGCTGCTCAATGACCTCGTCAATCAATTGGCTTGAGAATAATCATCGAAGACGGCCCGGTTTGCCACCCTTCTTTCGATTGCAAGTGCTCGGTAGCAGACGCTGAAGGCGGCTCTCCAGATGGAGAACTCATACTCGCGGCTTGCGGACCAAAGACGAGCTGGCCTTTGATGATGAAAGATGTGCAGATTATTGTAGAGAAATAGCAACCGCTGTTTTTTGACAGCCGCCGTTCGCTCTTCATGACTGTCGGCATATGCTGAATTGCGGCAACGGAGCCTTATGCCTGCCGACAGAGCTGAGTTTGTTATTGCGCTGCTCATCGGATGGTCGCTAAGTCATGCTGCCATAGCAGTGCGTCTTGGTGTCGGACGAGCTACTTCGGCCAGATAGAATTCGAGACTCCGAGGCAATTCAATGACCGAACAACTTTCTCTTCCTCGCGATCGAATTTCCGTGCTTCTGATGGAAGGGATCAGTCAGAGCGCGGKGGACTACTTCGCTTTATCCGGCTACGTCAACCTGACCCATTTGCCGAAGGCTCTGGATGACAAAGATCTCAAAAGTCATATAGCCGAGGCCCATATTGTCGGAATTCGTTCACGCACGCAGCTGACTGAGGAGATTTTCAGCTCCGCCAAGAAGCTGATGGCCGTCGGTTGTTTCTCTGTGGGGACAAATCAGGTCGACCTGGATGCGGCCCGTCGACGCGGGATCCCGGTATTCAACGCCCCTTATTCGAATACGCGCTCGGTCGCCGAGCTTGTGATCGGCGAGATCATAATGCTGACCAGGCGGATTTTCCCGCGTTCGGCTTCCGCTCATGACGGCGGRTGGGACAAAACCGCCGAAGGTAGTCGTGAGGTGCGCGGGAAAACGCTGGGCATCGTGGGCTATGGCAATATCGGTTCGCAGCTAAGCGTTCTTGCCGAAAGCATGGGTATGAACGTTCGCTATTTTGATCCTTCGGACAAGCTTCGCCACGGCAATTCAGAATCGATGGCAACGCTTGGCGAGCTCCTCGAAATCTCAGATTTTGTGACGATGCATGTTCCAGAGACCAGCTCGACGCAAAACATGATAWCTGAAGCTGAACTGCGCAGGATGAAAAAGGGAGCCATTTTCATCAATAATGCCCGCGGAACCGTGGTGGATCTTGAAGCGCTCGCGAAGGTTTTGAAAGAAGGACATCTCGCAGGCGCGGCTGTGGACGTRTTCCCGAGGGAACCGGCATCAAACAAAGAGCGTTTTGAAACACCGCTGCAAGGTTTGGATAATGTCATTCTGACCCCGCATATTGGAGGGTCGACCGAAGAAGCCCAAGAACGYATTGGAAGAGAAGTCTCGAGGAAGCTTGTCGAATATTCGGACATCGGCTCGACGCTAGGCGCTGTCAACTTTCCCCAGGTTCAACTGCCGCCACGTCCAAACGGCACGCGTTTCATCCATGTTCATGAAAATCGCCCTGGCATTCTCAACAATCTGAATACGGTTTTTTCGTCTCGTGGACTTAATATTGTGGGCGAGTTCCTGCAGACGCACGGCGATACGGGTTACGTGGTTATTGAAGTCGAAGGCGTTGGCCAAACTGCAAATGATATACTTGATGCACTCCGCCAGATTCAAGGAACGATACGGGCTCGATTGGTTTACTGACGCCGGTGGGAATGCCTTTTCCAGGGTCTAAAGTGCCGGCGGGAGGCAGCATGACCATGGGCGAATGGTTGTCCTTGACTATTCCTGTCGCAACCACGCTCTTGACAGGAGTCGAACCGGTGGCTCACTCCGAAGACGCGTCGTCCAACAGCGCCGAAACCTGCCTTACATGATCTGAGAAACCGGGACGGAGGCGGAATGCCTTTGTCCGCGGATAAGGCTCGGAAACATTGACCGAACCAATGATGCGGCCGGGTCGTGCGGCCATAACGATAACGCGGTTGGACAGATAGACGCTCTCCGTGGTGCTGTGGGTTACCATAACAATCGTGCAACCAGTCTCGCTCCAGATGCGCAGAAGATCGTCGTGCAATCGCGCCCGGTTGATTTCGTCGAGTGCGCCGAATGGCTCGTCCAGCAGGAGGAGTTGCGGCCTGGTAATCAGCGCACGGGCGATCGAGACGCGCATCTTCATACCACCCGAGAGTTCGCGCGGGTACGCGTCGGCGAAGGTCTCAAGCCCGACCATGGTGAGACAACGAATAGCCTCGGATGCCAGATCCACGGCGGAACCCCGTAAGGTCAGTGGCAAAGCGACATTTTCGGAGACCGTCGCCCAAGGCATGAGGCTTGGTTCCTGAAACACGAATCCGATCGAGCCAGCGCCGACAGGCGGTCGGCCGTCGCCCGCCAATTCCACGCGACCTGCCGTGGCACTCGCCAGACCCGCAAGAATATAAAGAGCCGTCGACTTGCCACAGCCGGAAGGTCCGAGAAGACTGACAAACTCGCCCTTGCCGACTGTAAGGTCCATTCGGTCGAGCGCCAGCGTGCCGTTCGGATAGCGCTTGGTCAGGCCCTCGAGCCGGGCAGCAATGACAGCACCATTTCGCGTGCGTTCTTCAAGCCCCATCTTTCAACTCACTTTCGTGCCAATGACCGAGCAGGATCGAGGACAACCGGCTCATAGCGTGCCAGAGCACAACCCCGAACCCCGCAAGTAGAAAGAGCGCGGCAAACATCCGGGGGACGTCGAGCATCGTGCTGCTTTGGACGATCGTCCACGCAAGGCCAGTCGAGGTGCCACTGCCGGCTACGAATTCCGCCACCACGGCGCCGATGACCGACAGTCCCGACGAGACCCGGGCGCCGGACAGAATGAAGGGCAATGCCGCCGGCAATTGCAGGCGCAAGAGCCGCTCCCAACGCGTGGCGCGATAAAGGGTGAAAACATTCTGCAGCCCGCGGTCGACGGATTTCATCCCGACGACGGTGGCCGAGAGCATCGGGAAGAAGGCAACCAGCCAGGACAGGATCAGCAGCGCAAGCCAAACCCTGGATAGTCCGACCCAAATGATCACCAACGGCGCGATCGCGATGATGGGCGTTACCTGGAGCGCCACAGCGTACGGCCAGATGATCTTTTCCACCGTCCGGAAGAGCGAGATCAGAATGCCGAGGGCGATCCCGCTTATCGTCGCGAGCACGAATGCGCTCAACGTCACCAGTGCGGTGTTTCCAAGCGCGCGCATCAGTCCACCGGCATTCGTCCACAGCGATTGGAAGATGACGCTCGGGGCCGGGAGAACATAAGGCGGGATACCGCGCCAGCGCACGAAGACTTCCCAGACGACGAGGAAGATCGCGCCGGCGATCAGGGGTACGAACCGATCGAATACCAGGCCGAGCGAACCGGTTACCCCGTCCGCAGTGATGACGGCCACAGGCGCCACAGCATCTTTATGTTCAGATGTCGTCACAGGCTCGGCCTTTCAGTCCAACCCAGTGAGGCTGCTTGAACTGCTGCCGCTAGATCGAACAGACGCTCCTCATCATGCCAGCGCGCCACCAACTGGATGCCGACGGGAAGGCCTTCTGAAGTGAACCCGCACGGCACTGATATGGCCGGGTGTCCGGTAAGATTGAAGGGATAGAGCGCTGCGGCCCAGGCAGCATAGTCTTCGCCATGGACTGGACACTGCGCGGCGGCCGGCCCGGGTGACCGTGTAAGGCTTGGCGTGGCGATCACGTCCACATGCCGGAACGCATACTGCACACGGCGGAACAGTGCTGTACGCGCCTCTTGAGCCTGCGCGAGATCCGCGGCACTGAAGGACATGCCGAGGTCGGCGATGTTTCTGAAGGTCTCACCCCACATCGACCGCGCCGATGCGCCAAGCTGGCGCAGGCGTCCGGCATGGCCGACAGCTCCGATGACCCTATAGATGGCATGTGCGCCATCGAGAAGCCCCGGCTCAAGATCCGGTTGCAGGCTCGCGCCCGCCCGCTCCAGAACGCCGAGTGCGGCGCTGCAGCGGTMGCTTATCTCCGTCTCGACAAGATAGCCGCCCGGTTTTGCGAGCCATCCGATTCTGGTCCCTTCGAGATTGCCGCTACAGCGACTGCCGTCTGCGACACGCGCCAGCGATGAAAGAGCATCGGCATCTGTCGGGCCGGACATGATCGCGTACGTCGCCACGAGATCCTCGACGCAGTGCGCCATCGGCCCCATCGACGAATAGTTGCCAAAGGTGTCTGGGAAACTCTCATGCGGGATACGGCCAACGGTGGGCTTCAATGCCAGAGTGCCCGTGCAGGCCGCGGGGCAGCGTAACGATCCGCCGCCATCGGACCCGACGGCAACAGAGCCGATGCCCGCCGCCAATGCCGCTGCGGCACCACCGCTCGAGCCCCCCGGCGTAAGCTCCAGCGACCAAGGATTGCGGGTGACGCCGTGAAGGGAGGAATGCGTCGTGACTTCGTGATAGAATTCCGGCGTCGCAGTCTTGCCGATGAGAACAGCGCCGGCCGCCTTCAGTCGCGCCCAGACGACATCGTCTCGCTCCGCAATGACGTCCACCATCGACAGCGATCCGAAGGTCTGCCTGTCGCCGACTGTGGCGATGCCATCCTTCACGGTCACCGGCACACCGCAAAGCGGCCCGGGATCCGCCCTCCGGGCAATCTCGACGTCAATGTGGCGGGCATCTTCCAGCGCGCGCTCATAGCGCGGTACCGCGATGCAGTTGATATCCGTCGCTGTGTCGTTGGCGCGCTGGATGGCCAACGCGACGAGCGCCTCGGACGAGATACTTCCCTCACGCACCATCGCTGCCTGCGTGAGAGCGGAAGCGTATAGTAGGTCGAGCCCGGCGAATGCAGGTTGTGCCTGATCGCGAAACATGGCGTTCACTTCGAACCCGGAAGATAGGAGAGCGTATAGGCTTTCCTG
>NZ_JBFUAY010000063.1:0-29785 GCF_056406015.1 Rhizobium sp. P1_E1
GGCCATTGCCCTGCCTCCGTCTTCCGCTGCCGGAAAAGAAAAGCCCCGCCGGAGCGGGGCTTGGCAAGCGTCATTTCGATGGCGCCGTTTTTCGTCGGAACAGACCCTTCAGATTGTCGAAGAGTTCGACCTTGACGCCGTGGCGCTTCATGATCACCGACTGCTGCGCCACCGAGAGCGTGTTGTTCCAGGCCCAGTAGATGACCAGGCCGGCCGGGAAGCTTGCCAGCATGAACATGAACACCAGCGGCATCCAGGTGAAGATCATCGCCTGCGTCGGATCGGGCGGCGTCGGGTTCATGCGCATCTGCAAGAACATCGTGATGCCCATGATCAGCGGCCAGACGCCGAGATGCAGAATGGTCGGCGCCTCGAACGGCAGCAGGCCGAACAGATTGACGATCGTCGTCGGATCGGGCGCCGAAAGGTCCTTGATCCAGCCGAAGAACGGCGCGTGCCGCATTTCGATGGTGATGTAGATCACCTTGTAGAGCGAGAAGAAGATCGGGATCTGCAGCGCCACCGGCCAGCAGCCGGCGATCGGATTGATCTTCTCTTCCTTGTAAAGCTGCATCGTCGCCTGCTGCAGCCCCATGCGGTCGTCGGCGAATTTCGCCTTCAGCTCCTCCATCTTCGGCTGCATACGCTTCATGTTCGCCATCGAAGCGTACTGCTTGCTGGCGAGCGGGAAGAACAGAGCCTTGACGACGATGGTCGTGCACAGGATCGCCACGCCGAAATTGCCGAAGTAGCGGAAGAAGAAGTCCATCAGCTTGAACATCGGCTTGGTGATGAAATAGAACCAGCCCCAGTCGATCAGCCGGTCGAACTTCGGGATCGAATAGCTGGCTTCATAGCCGTCGATGACGGGCACTTCCTTGGCGCCGGCGAAGACGAGGTTCTTCAGTTCGATCGATTGGCCGGGCGCAACGGTGAAGGCATCGTCCTTGTAATCGGCCTGATAGCGCGGCTGGCCATCGGCAAAGTGCGAGAAGCGCGCCTCATAGGCCRCACTCTGCGGCGGAACGATCGTCGCCGCCCAGTATTTGTCGGTAATGCCAAGCCAGCCGCCGGTGGATTTCGCCGGCATCACGGCTTCCTTTTCGGCGGCGCTATATTTGGTTTCGATCAGGCCGTCTTCGCCGATGACGCCGATGAAGCCTTCATGCAGCACGTAGACGGAGGGTGTCGTCGGCTTGTTGTAGCGCGTCACCCGGCCGTAGGAAGACAGCGAGGCGGGCGCCTGGCCGGCATTGCTGATCTTGTCGGCGACGGTGAACATGTAGCGTTCGTCGACGGAAATCGTGCGGGTAAAGGTCAGGCCCTTGTCGTTGGTATAGGAGAGCGTCACCGGCGTCTTTTCGGTGAGCTTGGCGCCCTCAGGTGCGGTCCACAGCGTCGAGGCGCCGGGAACGTTGCCCGTTGCGTCGCTGCCGATATAGCCGAGCTCGGTGAAATAGCCGTCCTTGGTCTCGGCCGGGCTGAACAGCGTGATGATCGGGCTCGAGTCGTCGACGGTCTCGTGATAGCCCTTGAGCTTCAGATCGTCGAGGCGGGCGCCGGCAAGGTTGATCGAGCCGGAAAGTGCTGGGGTGTCGATGACGACACGCGGGGTCTTTGCCAGCGCCTGCTCGAGCGTCGCCGTCGCGGCTGCCTGGCCGGAAGGGGCCGTACCGCTCGGCTGGGCCGGCGTCTCGCCGCCTGCTGCCGGCTGCTGCACCTGCTCGGTCTGCTGCTGCGCCTTCTGGGCTTCCTGCGCCTTGCGCTGGGCCTCGATGCGCGGATTCATATAGAGAAACTGCCAGCCGAGGACGATCAGCACCGAGAGAGCGATCGCAATGAAGTAATTGCGGTTGTTTTCCATCATACGTTCCTGGGGCGTCCGTCTCCGGAGCGCCGGTGTTTCGGCCTGGTTTCCACGCGGGATTTCAGTTCCGCGGCCAATTCCTGGAAGGACGCGTCAAGCACGTCCCTGCGCGCGACAACCACATAGTCGTGTCCGGGCTGCATTGCAAACCCCGCATGAAGCCGCACCGCCTCTTTCAGGCGGCGGCGCATGCGGTTCCGTTCGACCGCGTTGCCATGTTTTTTGGTGACTGTAAAACCGACGCGTGCCTGGCTGTCGGGTTCCTTCCGGTCGAGGACTTCGAGAAGGAAGAGGCCGCCCCGGCGTTTTTCGCCCTCGCGTACGGCAAGAAACTGCGGGCGGCTCTTCAGCCGCCCGACAGTGTGTTTCTTCTCACTGGTCGTCAATTCGCCCGCCATCTCTTACCGGGCTACCCGGCCTTACGCCGACAGACGATTGCGGCCCTGCGCGCGGCGGGCTGCGATGACCTTGCGGCCACCCTTCGTGGACATGCGGGCACGGAAACCGTGGCGACGCTTGCGAACAAGCTTGGATGGTTGGTAGGTACGCTTCATTTATTTTAAACACCGCGGAGTGCGGCCCTTCTTGAATTTGCATAATGCAAGGAGCGTTGTTTTTCGAACGGGCGGGCCATGAAAGGCTTGAGTGACCGAACGTGCGCGGGCTTATAAGGATGAAGCCCGCAAAAGTCAATTATGCCGGATAATTTCACTCTGCACTGCCGGCCTCGAAAGTAATTTCGCACTCTGGTGTTAAGAAATAAGGCATGCCCTGAGTGGTTGTAGTTTTGCGCCGCGGCAGATCGATCGCCCCGGTTTTCAGGCGTTTACGCCGCCCGACCGCATTCGACACGGATCCTTTCCGAAGCCATAATCGTAAATATTAGAAATCTAACTTTAATAAATTTCGCCGATATTCAACCATCGACTGGGAATTTGCTTTCCAGGCAGTGGCGTAGCTAGGAGCATTGCATTGAAGATCCGGGGCAAAATTAATCTGMTGGTTTGCGTGATGGGTGCGGTCGCACTTCTGATCGGCGCAACGGCATTGTCGGCCATGCACGAATACAGTCGCAACCTGACGGCTTACGAGCATGCCGCCGCCCGCGCCTATGCCGGCGAACGGCTCAACCGTTTCGTCACGGCGGTGGTCATGGAATCGCGCGGCATCTATGCGGCCAAGACGATCAAGGATACGCCGAACTTCGCCAAGGGCCTGATGGCTGACCTCGACGAGATCGACAAGGTCATCTCGGGCTGGGCGCCGCTCGTTCCCGAGAGCCAGAAGGCCGATTTTGCCAAGCTTGTCGCCCGCGCCGCGGAATTCCGCACCTTCCGCACGGAGACCGCCCGCCTCGGCACGGAAGTCGGCCCCGAAGCCGCCGGCCAACAGGGCAACAATGACGCCAACCGCGCCAACCGCAAGGCGTTCCAGGCGGAAATCGATGCTGTGGTCGCCACCGACAAGGCAGCACTGGAAACCGTCAACGCCGAGATCGAGAGCTTCCGCTCCCAGGTGCTGATGCTCGTGCTCAGCATCACCGGCATCGGCATCGCGGTCGGCATCGGCATGGGCTTCTATATCGGCACCAGCCATCTCAGCCGCCCGATCAAGCGCGTCACCCATGCGATCAAGGAAGTCGCCGATGGCAATTTCGACGCCGAGGTCCCCTTTGCCGGCCGTCCGGACGAAATCGGCGAGATGGCCGCAGCGGTTGCGGTCTTCAAGGCGAACGGCCTCGCCGTCAAGCGCTTGAACGCCCAGGAGGCGGCGATGCGCGCCAAGAGCGACGACCTGCAATCGAGCATGTCCGTCGTCGTGGCTGCGGCTGCGGCCGGCGATTTCGGCCACCGCATCAGCAAGGACTACGAGGACGACAACCTCAACCAGTTCGCCGGCAACATCAACACGCTGCTGTCGAGCGTCGATGCCGGCGTCGGCGAGACCCGCCGGGTCATCGCAAGCCTTGCCGAAGGCGACCTCACCCAGACGATGAGCGGCAACTTCCAGGGCGCCTTCGCCGAGCTGCAGCAGAACGTCAACAATACCTTCGTCACCCTGCAGGCGACGATGCGCGAAGTGCGCGAGACGACGGAAGCGATGAACGGCAACACCGCCGAGCTGCGCAATGCCAGCGACGACCTGTCGAAGCGCACAGAGCAGCAGGCAGCCGCCCTCGAAGAGACCTCGGCGGCGCTCGACGAGATCACCGCCGTCGTCCAGAATTCCACCGAGCGGGCGCATGAAGCCACCATCATGGTGTCGGAAGCCAAGGAGAATGCCGGCCGCTCCGGCGTCGTCGTGCGCAATGCCGTCGAGGCCATGGGCCGCATCGAACAGGCCTCGCGCGAAATCAGCCAGATCATCAATGTCATCGATGAGATCGCCTTCCAGACCAACTTGCTGGCGCTGAATGCCGGCGTCGAGGCCGCACGCGCCGGCGATGCCGGAAAGGGCTTCGCGGTGGTGGCGCAGGAAGTGCGCGAACTCGCCCAGCGTTCGGCAACGGCTGCCAAGGACATCAAGGCGCTGATCACCAAGTCGGGCAACGAGGTGCAGGTTGGCGTCAAGCTGGTCCAGGCGACCGGCGAGGCGCTGGCCGAAATCGGCACCCGCGTTATCGCCATCAACGACCATATCCATTCGATCGCGACGGCTGCGACCGAACAGTCGACCGGCCTCAAGGAGGTCAATACCGCCGTCAACCAGATGGACCAGGTGACACAGCAGAATGCTGCGATGGTGGAAGAGACCTCTGCCGCCACGCACAGGCTTTCGGCCGAAGCCGGTGGACTGGTGCGCCTCATTGCCCGCTTCAAACTGTCGGATGATGCGCCGGCAGCTGTGGCGCTTGTCCGCAACGAGCCGCAAAGACCGGTTGCCTCGCCGGCCCGCCGGGCGATCGCCAAGGTCGCCCGCGCCTTCGGCGGCAATGCGGCCGCAGCCGAGCAGAGCTGGGAAGAGTTTTAAGCTTTACCGATCACGCGCCTTCGAACGCCGCCTTCGGGCGGCGTTTTCTTGTGGCGACATGACGCTGCTCGCAAAGATTTGAAAGCGGAGCATCTTGGTCTAATATAGAGCTCAGCGGTAAGGGCGGCTGAAATGCTGCCGATCGGGCGAGACCAGAATGCCGAACCAAGATCAGGGCGATAATCCCTCGGCGGAAAACCCGGCGGCCGGCGAGGCTGCAAGGGCGCCGTGCCCGTCTGCCGGCCTGTTCGGCGGCCTTTCCGGCAAGCTGCTCTGGCTCACCGTCGTCTTTATCATGCTCGCCGAAATCCTGATCTTCTTTCCCTCGGTCGCCAGCATGCGCGTGCGCTGGCTGCAGGATAGGCTGAATACGGCCGCTGCCGCCGCCATCGTCATCGATGGGCTGCAGCCGGTCGAGCTGCCACGCGCGCTGCAGAAAGAGACCTTGGAGGCGACCGGCACCAAGGCGATCGTGCTGCGCAAGGACGGCACCTCGCGGCTGCTGGCGACGACCGATATGCCGACCTCCGTCGACGAATCCTACGATCTCACCGACGTGCCGCCGGTAACGGCAATCCGCGATGCGCTCGACACACTCGTCTTCGGCGGCAGCAGGATGATCCGCGTCTATGGTCCCGTCGGCGACACCAATACCGGCGTCGAGGTGGTGATGAAGGACAGGCCGCTGCGTAGGGCGATGTTCGTCTATTCCCGCAATGTCCTGTTGCTGTCGGTGCTGATCTCGCTGTTCACGGCGACGCTGATCTTCTTTGCGATCAACCGCATCCTCATCGGCCCGATCCGCCGGCTGACCGGCAGCATGCAGCAATTCTCCTCCGATCCCGATAACCCGGCCCATATCTATATCGGCGACGGCGGCCGCGACGAACTGGCGGTCGCCGGCCGCAACCTCACCTCGATGCAGATGGAGCTGCAAAAGACGCTGAAGCAGCAGAAGAATCTTGCCGCTCTCGGCCTTGCCGTTTCCAAGATCAATCACGACATGCGCAATATCCTGGCGTCGGCGCAGCTGATGTCGGACCGGCTGGTCGATGTCGATGACCCGATGGTCAAGAGCTTCGCTCCGAAGCTCTTGCGCACCATCGACCGCGCCGTCGGTTATACCACCGAGGTGCTGTCCTACGGCAAGGCGAGCGAATCCGCGCCGCGCCGCCGTCATATCCGCCTTTTGGAGCTGACCCAGGACGTCAAGGACATGCTGGCGATCGATCCGCTCAGCGGCATCGAATTCGCAGAGCAGATCGGCGCCGAGCTTGAGGTCGATGCCGATGGCGAACAGCTCTTCCGCGTCATCCACAATCTCTGCCGCAACGCGCTGCAGGCGCTGACGTCGCCGGGCGAGGGCGGCCCGGGCTCCGTCAGGCGCATTACCGTCTCCGCCCAGCGCGTCGGCAGCGTCGTCAGCATCACGGTGGATGATACCGGCCCCGGCATGCCGCTGAAGGCGCGCCAGAACCTCTTTGCCGCCTTCCGCGGCTCGGCCCGCTCCGGCGGCACCGGCCTCGGCCTCACCATCGCCCGCGAGCTGGTGCTTGCCCATGGCGGCACGATCGCGCTGGTGGAAAAACCGACGGTCGGCACACAGTTCCGCATCGAGATCCCCGATCGCCCGGTTTCGCTGGAGGATTACCGCAGCCGGACGCACATCGAAAAGTGACAGGGTTTCGCAAGGCGCGGCTGCTGGCAGACAAACACGCGATTTTTTCAGAAATGCTCTTGCATTGTCCCGAAGGACGTTTTAGAGGATCGCCACGCAAGCGGCACCGCCGCATTTTGCACGCACCCGTAGCTCAGCTGGATAGAGCACCAGACTACGAATCTGGGGGTCAGGAGTTCGAATCTCTTCGGGTGCGCCATTTTCCCTTTGTATCATCAGTATGATAGCGAAGCTGCGATAAGGCCTCCGCCGCACCTAGGGCAGCGCGCCATCAGCAACGCCAGGCAAGACGAAACGCTTCAAGGCGGTTTCCGACTCTAATCCATCGCCAAATCTTACGCTGCGCTTATTCAGCGTGGGACGTGTCGGGCGAACCGCAACGGCATACGACCAGCGCCCCGTGGGACGACCATCACAGTGTTGCTTAAGGAAGCGTGGCCGAGTGGCACTGGTCTCGAAAACCAGCCAACCGCAAGGTTCCTTGAGTTCGAATCGCACCGCTTCCGCCAAGTTTCACAGCCACTTAGCGATAGTGCGGTCTACTGTCCTACCCTTGCTACAAGCATCTACAACCTGTAGTGTATTTGTAGCAGCGCTTGCCCTTGGGGGGACGCCTAGCGCTGATAGACTTCAGCGCGGGCAATGAAGAATGGAGACGACAACCGGGAACAGCACATACCCTGGAACGCTTGCAACGCCATCTGATGTCCTCCGACTTGCCAATGAGTATCATCAAGCCGCTGTTGCGCTTGCCGGCCTCGGTCGTAGGGGCGATCCTGTCTCGCGCGCACCCTACCGAATGGCGGCGATCCATGCGGTCGAACTTTATCTGAATGCATATCTGCAAAATGCCGGACACGAACCAAGCCGCATCCGCGGGCTTCAGCACAACATGGCAGCCCGTACAGACCTATGCAAGGCGAGCGGGTTGGTACTGCGAAAGCGAACGACCGCGCATCTACGGGCAGTGGCGGCTAATCGCGAGTACCTCGTAACTCGGTACGGTCCAGAACTTACGTCCACACTGTCACAGATCAATCGTCTTGCTGCTACGTTGGCGGAAGTGGCAGCAAGAGTGTGCGCAGTGGTACGATGAGCTGCTAGAAATTGGACAGCGCCCCGCATCCCGAAGGCACGAGGCGCGGGAGGGCCGGTCGCGTGGGAAAAAAAGCAACACCGCGCGGCGCAACGGTTTCCTTGAAAACCAGCGACGCGCGAGTGTAGCCAAGGCAGGCCTATTCCGGCGTTCTCGCCTTGTCCACCAGCTTCTCAATCAATCGCCGCAGCTCCGCGGGAGTAGTTTGGCCCGCCACGACCTCGTAGTAGCCGATCCCAGCGCGTCGTAGCGCCTCTTTCTTGACCGCATCGCGTGCGGCTGCGGGGCCCTGATGATGCGCCCCGCCCTGATATTCGATTGCGTGCCGAGGCTGGCAGTCGCCATCCACCAGCAGTAAGTCGACCCGTTTCGAGTTGATGCAGCGGTATGCGTCCGCATCTTTGCTGCGGAGGATCTCGCCTAACGAAACTTGCGCCATCACCTGCCATGCAGGGTTGCAGCCAATCACGATGCGGTCAAGTTCCTTAAACACGCGCGCTTCGCTCTTGTTGAGGAGCGGCTGAACCGTGAAGTTCGCGCCCAAAACAATCCGTAGCTGGTCAGCAGCATCGGGCTGTTTCGGCGTCTCCAGATCACGCGTCGGAAGCCAAGGCCCAATGGTGATACTTGCCCCCTACGCTTTTCCTCCCAGCGTGAGCGGTTCCTTGCCTGCCATGCCTCCCTTCGCATCCTCATGACGACATACCGCAAAAGCTTCCCCCGTGCCCTATCATCGGCCAGATATTACGCTGTGAGCGGCCCCTTCGGCGCCTTGGTGACGAAGGCCAGGATGACGAGGCCGCCGAGGGCGCAGAAGAACGTCAGCCAGAAGGCGTCGATGAAGGACAATACGTTTGCCTGCTTCTGCACATGCTGCCCCAGCACCGTGAGACCGCGGCTCTGCGCGATCGCCTGCCCAGCGCTCGCCATCTTCTGGGAGAGCGCCGACAGCGCGGATACCGACGCTTCCGAACCGCGTTCGACGTTGAGTCCGGTCAGGTAGGAATGGAGCTGCTCACTCTTGCGCAGATAGGTCGTCATCAGGGCCTGCGCCGTCTGCGTGCCGAGTAGCCTGATGACTTGGATGTAGGCAGCGACCGCGATCGCCTTCTTGGGATCGCCGTTCGCGACCGTGAGGACGATGATCGGAAGGAACGTGAGTATGTGTCCGACGCCTTGAAGCACGCACATTGTCCGGAAATTGTCGCCGCTCCAATCGCCCGTCAGACCGGTTCCGATGAGCGCCGCCGCCGCAAAGCAGCACAGGCCGATGAACAGCAGGAATCGCCCGTCGGTGCGATGCAGCGCCCACACGGCAATCGGCGTCATGACGAGCAACGGAATGCACGTCCAATAGAGCAGCGTCTGGCCGATCTGTTCCGGACGAAGCCCTGCGACGGTCGCGAGATAGTTCGGGATCAAGCTCGTATTCGACAGACCGCTCATCAGGTAAAGCAGTGCGATCGAGAGGAGCAGCACGACGTTCTTTACCCCGATCGCCCCGATGCTCGCCCACGGATGCGCGACGAGAAGCTCGTTGACGAAGAAGGCGACGACGAGCAGCAATCCGCCTGCAAGGGATGCGATGACGAAGCCGTTGGCGAACCAGTCGAGTCGATTGCCTTGATCCACTGCCACGAATATCAGCGCCATCCCGGAGCCGAGGAACAGCATCCCACCCCAGTCCGCCYGACGGACGAGGTCACGGTTCACGGGCTCGTAAGGAGCCCCACCGAAGGCAAGCAGTGCCAGGATCGGTGCGAGGACGACGTCCTGCCAGTACATGAACTGCCATCCGATATGCTGCACGTAGAAGTCCACCAGGGCTGTCCCCGAATTCGCCGTGAACGCACCACGGAACGCGTAGATCGCGATCGCCGATATCCACCATTTCATCGGCAGGTTCTTGAAGATGATCATCAGCGTCGCGGGAACGAAGACGCCGAGCAGCATGCCGTGGACGATATGAAGGAGCGCCAGGGTCTCGAAGCCCCGTGCGAACGGAATCGTCAACGAAACTGCCGCGTACAGGAGCGCCGGACCGACCATGACGCGGCGGATGCCATAGGCTGCCGCGAGCCAGGCCACGGCGGGTGCGAGCACGATCTGGGGCGCCGTCGCGAGCGTGCTTAGCCATGCGCCTTCGTCGACGCCGAGACCGAACTCTCCGCGCAGATCGACGAGACCGGTTCCGAACAGGCGGCTGTGGAATCCGACCATGAACGGACCGAGCAGGACGGCGCACACCGCAAGGATCGGAGGGTGCGTCGCTCTCCCCGTTCCGTGAAACGGAAGTCGAAGGATGCCGCCCATGACGTCAGGAGCCCTGTTTGCCGACAGATACGGAAACCACGGCCGACATCCCGGACCGCAAGCGCTCGAGCGCCGGCGAGGCGTCGAAGTCGATGCGGACCGGGACCCGCTGGACGACCTTGGTGAAGTTGCCGGTGGCGTTGTCAGCAGGCAGCAGCGCGAACTGCGATCCGGACGCCGGCGAAAGTCGGGTGAGCTTGCCGGTGAAGGATTCGCCGGGAAGCGCATCGACGGTCACGGTGACGCCCTGCCCTTCTTTCATGCGGGAGAGCTGGGTCTCCTTGAAGTTGGCGATCAGATAGACGGCGGGCAGCGGGACGATGGCGATGGAATTCGTGCCGACCGTTACGTAGTCGCCGACATGGACCTGCCGCTCGCTGACGACGCCGTCGAACGGCGCCGTGATCTTGGTGTACGACAAAGCAAGGTCGGCCGTCTTCAAGGCGG
The DNA here is from genome assembly GCF_056406015.1 of Rhizobium sp. P1_E1. Lineage (NCBI taxonomy): Bacteria > Pseudomonadati > Pseudomonadota > Alphaproteobacteria > Hyphomicrobiales > Rhizobiaceae > Rhizobium > Rhizobium sp. P1_E1. The sequence continues at coordinate 10,372 of NZ_JBFUAY010000063.1, forward strand.
CCCTTGCCGCCGCCACGTTGGCGGCGAGCTGGGGCGTCTGCCCCTCGATATACTGGAGCTGGGCCTTTGCCGAGACCACGGCTGCGGCTGTCGCGAGTGCCGTCGCTGCGGTCGACTGCAGCGCGGCCTGCGCCTGTTCGTTCTTCTGCTGCGTTCCCGCTCCCTTTTGCATGAGGGCGACCTGTCGGTCCGCCTCCGTCTTCGCCAGAGCTGCGTTCGCGTTTGCGACCGTGGACTGTGCTTCGGCTTGGCGTATCGCCGCCCTTTGCAGATTTTTCTGATTGTCCAAGTTGCCGAGCTGTGCGATCGCCGCGTCGAGCGCCGCCTTCGCCTGATCGCGCTTGGCCTCGTAGTCGGAGGGATCGATCTGAAGCAGGAGGTCGCCGGCCTTCACGTGGTCGAAGTCGCTCACATTGATCGAGCTGACGTTGCCGGCGACGCGCGCACTGAGGCGGCTCAGTTCGGCGCGGACGTAGGCGTTGTCGGTCGACTGGGTGTCGGCTCCAGCCGTCCATCGGTCCCAACGCTGCGAACTCACTCCGACAAGAACGAGGACGGCCGCGACGACCAGGAGCGGCACGAGAACTTTCGTATAAGCCCGCCCGGTGCCGTTTGCTGCTCCGGGGACGACGGCTGCTTCTTCGGACATGATCATTAACTCCACTTCCATATCTGCTTTCGAGTGGATCTGCGCCGAGACACCGCCGCGTCTTGGCGGTCGAAGCTCGCGTTTGGATCACAATGAAGATTGCCCGGTGCCGGTGCGGTATAAAATTCCAGCAATGGGAACGACTGCTCCAATGTCGGAGCAGTCATTTACGGCCTATCCGCTGATGGTGCCTTCACGCGAAAATTTCGCGTTTCGGTCGACGAGAAAGACCACCAGCTCCGAATCCACGCTGGCAGTCACGTTGAAATGCGGGTCATCCGAGCCCACGATCAGCGCGGTCTGCGCGCCTACCTTCTGCGACGGCGCGGTGACCTCTCCACGGAAGACATAGAACCAGCGGTCGAAACCTTCCAATGAAGGCAGTTCGATGGTGCCGCCCGCAGCCAGATGAGTATCGTGGAGGTAGATGGCCTGACGAACGACGGTCGGCGCTGTCGAACCGACCGGCCCTGTGAGGAGGCGCCACCGACCGTCACGGGCGGACTCGTCAAGATCGACGAACTGGACGGCGGGTGTGAGGTCTGACGCCTCGGGCCTGACGAAAATCTGCAGCATCTCGATTTGATCGGCGCCCACGACTTCCTCTTCGTGAGAGAAGCCCCGTCCCGCATTCATGACCATCAGACGATCCGAAGACAGGATCTCGCTCCGTCCGGCAGAGTCGGTGTGCTTCATGCGACCGGCGCGCATGTAGCTGATGATCTCGTCGTTGCGGTGCTCGTGCATCCCGACGACAAGGCCGGGCTGCAGCTTTGCGTGGTCGATGACTCCAAGTCCGCCGAAGCCTGTGTCGCCAGCTTGTCCGAACGAGATGCCGGGACGGATGCGGCGGAGCTGAAATGGACCGTGTGCCCGCACCAGATGCGTTTCGGGCGATACGATGCCAGTCCCTGGGATGGGTGTTGCATGTATGGTCATGTTCTTTTCCTTGGCTTCGGCGGCTCGGTTTCGATTACTGGATCGGCGGCAGGACCTCGGTGAACAGCAACTGGATCAGCTTCTGCCCTTCCGGAGTGCTCCAGTTCTGGGCGAGTTCGGCGATCATCGTGTTGGTTGCTGTCAGGATGACGCCTGCGTCCTGCATGCGGCGGCGCGACATGTCTTCGGACAGTTCGTACGGCGAACCGGAAGCGTCCATGACTGCCTGCACGTGGTAGCCCTCGCCGACGGCGTCGATCGCCGGGAAGACGAGGCAGACGTCGGTCGTGACGCCGGCCATGATCAGGTTCTTGCGACCGGTCGCTTCTACCGCTGCCTTGAAGTTGGCGTCGGTCCAGGCATTGACGACGCCTTCGCGCTTCACGCGCTTGTCGAAGGCTTCCGGAAGGATTTCCTGCAGTTCCGGCAGCAGCGGTCCCTGAAGCCGATCTTCCTGGCTCGACGTCAGAACGGTGGGGATGCCGAGAATCTTGGCGGCCTTCGCGAGCGCCAGCGACATGCGCTTGGCCTGCTCGACGTCGATGTTCTTGATCAGTTTCATCGTGCCGACCTGATGATCGATCAGCAGCAACGCGGAATTCTCAGGGGTGAAAAGCTTGGACATGATGTGATCTCCTGAAGAGCGTCATCGCTCGGTTATGAATGTACGAATGAAACGATACTTGCGGGAGACTTGAAAAATGCCGAGGTTATGTTTCATAATTGAAACATGAAAACGTTCGGAGATTTCGACGGCCTCGCGCTGTTCATTCGCATCGTTCAAGCCGGCGGCTTTGGCGCGGCGGAGCGAGCGACGGGCATTTCCAAGGCCACGCTCTCTCGGCGCCTTTCTGCATTGGAGGACGCGTTAAACGTCCGCCTTGTACGCCGAACCAAAAAGGGCGTCGTTCTGACCGACAACGGTCAGCAGCTCTACGACCGAAGCCGCGACGCCTTCCTGCTGGCCGAGGAGGCGGTCGCGGGGGTCCAGGATGAGAAGGTCGCGCTGTCGGGGACGGTTCGGCTTTCCCTGCCGCCCGACATGGCGACGGAAGTTCTCGCGCCGGCCCTGATCCGTTTCAAGACCCGGTTTCCCGACGTTGTCATCGAGATGACCCTTGCCGACCGCAGGGTGTCCTTGATCGAGGAAGGCTACGACCTCGTTGTCCGAATGGGATCGGTTGCCGACTCCGGACTTGCGTTCAAAAAGATCGCGACCGTGCCGCGAACGCTGGTAGCCAGCCCCGGATATCTGGCAGCGCATTCCGAAATCAAGGAGCCGGACCAGCTGAAGGATGTCCCTGCACTGGCGATCCGCCGCGATCTGGTGGAATGGGACTTGCGCCGGCGCGACGGCCTCACAGTGACCGTCACTCCCAGGATCGGCTTCGCGGCGAACCGGCAGACAATCCTCGTCGAAGCGGCGATCGCCGGCCTTGGTGTCGTTAACCTGCCCAACTTCATGATCGAGAGCGCACTGAAGTCGGGCGCGCTTGTTCGCGTCCTGCCTGATTGGGAGCCGTCGCCCGTGGAGATGACCGCTCTTTGGCAGAAGGATCGGATCACCGGGCGACTGATCAAGGCGATCGTAGCGGAATTCGTTGAGGCCCTCCGGGACGGACAATCCCTGAAATAGCGCTTGCCGATTGCCGACCTTCCGCTGTCGACAGGACGCTGACGCTATTCATGACGATCACGAGAGCCGAAGGAAACGCTGCAAGGCATCCAGCAGCGCGGCCGGCTGCTCTTCTGCCGGATAGTGTCCGCAATCGGGAATGACCACCGACTCGACGTTCAGCGCCACGGAATTCAGTTCGTGCGCGACCATATCCCCGCAAGCCAAGGCGCCGGCAAACGCAAGGACGGGAACCTCAATCTTGGTTGCCTTACGCCGACGATATTGTGGCATCGATTCATCGATCGCCCGGTAGTAGTCGAAGCTGGCCTTCAGTGCGCCGGGCACGCGACGCAGAGTTTCAATGTAGAACTCCTTGCCATAGGCGGGAAACGCGGCGACGGATCCGGCCTTGGTGTCGAATTGATAGCCGAAGTACAAGTCTTCCCGTCCCTCGACCAGTCGCTCGTTCACTCCCTGCGCCCGATTGAAATTGAAGTGCCATAGAAAGTCGCTGGTCCAGCGGTCGTCGCTGAGCAGCGGTGGCGATGGCGACAAGCCCGGAACGATGGCCTCGCCAAGCGCGATGCGTTCGATGCGATCGGGGCGGTCGGCTGCCATCGCATAGCCAACCCACAGTCCGACGTCGTGTCCGACCATCGAGAACCTGATATGACCAAGCGCGTCCATGAGCGCGAACATGTCGGCGGCCAGCGTGTCTGCGTCATATCCGCCGGCAGGTTTTTCGGACAGACCGACGCCGCGCGGATCGACCGCGATCACGGTGAAATCACGGCTGAGCGGCAACATCAGATACCGCCAGGCGAACCAGTTCTGTGGCCAGCCGCCGAGCAGAAGAAGAGGCGGTCCCTCCCCGCCGATCACGGCGTGCAGGCCTATGCCGTTCGCCTTCACCCGGTAGCTCCGAAAGACGTCGCGGAAGCCTTCCGGCAATTTGGGCACTCCCGTCACAGAGCCGAATCCGTCCAGGTTGGTGATCGCGTTTGTCATGGTGTCACACTCTTTCCTGCTGGCACACGTATCCTCACGACCACGCGGTCGTGCAAAGGTCTCGATGCTGTTTTGGGGATGGGCCAACGGATCATCCGCTGCCCATGATCGGGGCTACCCCGTTGTCACGTTCCCGACAGAAACTCGGTTCTGTACTTGGGGGCCAGCTTCTGCATGAGTTCTTTTTTCTCAGCCTGCTTCAGGGCGTCGGGCTTCGGCGCTGGCGATTGCCTGTCGGGGATCCGATCCGCCACCGCCAGGAAGAAGTCTTCCTGCCCCGCGGGCGTGCACACGCACAGCATATGCGCCATCCGGCCCGATCGGTTTGCAAACTGATGTGGCGCGTTGGCGGGTATGTTGATCGACACTGGTGCACGGATCGTCTGCGTCTCGCCGCGAAACGTGAACTCCAACTCGCCTTCCAGGAGGGTGAACATTTCCTCGAACTGATGGCGGTGGGGCGGCGGGCCGCCACCATCGGGAACCAGCATGTCGATCAGGCAATACCGGCCCTCGGTCTGCGCGCCGGAAATCAGCAGGCTATAGACGTTTCCCGCTTGCGAGATGTGTGGCACCGCCGGATCGTCCGGAAGGGCCACCGTCAGGCTCCGGTCGGGATCGTCGGCCGGCAACGGCTGGTCTGGCGGGATTGTCGCAATCGAATAGTCGGTCATGAGTTTGAAGACCCCTTGTTTCAGCTCCAGATTTTAGAGCTGGAACCTTCGATCTCAAGACTCGAAAGGTGCTCACTTCATGTTGCGATAATGGAACGCGGGGCAGCCATCCTGGACGGCGCCGACGCTGCGGTCATCGCTCGCTGGAAGCCGCCGCGTCGCGCTTCCTTCGTGGAGGCATCAAGCCGAACAATAAACCAGGCATGTGGCCTCATTCCTTGATCGGGATTCCGGCTTCGATCGCCGCTTCGATGAACGCCTGCCGCGCCTCTTCCCGGTTTCGTTTGCCCGACATGACATCCGCGCAAACCGCACAAGCCCTATCCAAGGCGGGACCCTCTTCGGTCGGCCAGTCTTCAACCAACGCCCATGTTGCGGCCTGGGTCGTCTGAATCACCACCCACTGATCCGGGCCCTCAAGGGCGAGCGTCACCGGTTTCTTCCAAATGGTTTGCATGATCTCAGGATCTCCGCTGCGTGCTCTCTGTAGGCTGCTCACATAGCGCGGTTGATCCAGCGTGGCGAGGTGAGGGATGAACGAGATGCTTTTCTTAAGCAGTGAACTGCTGGGATATGCTTTTCGAAAGGGGTTTCGTGCCGCCGTTTTACGCGCTTATGCGACGCCTCCTAGAATTCCTGCACGAATTCACACGCCAGCAAGGTTTTGCCTGGCAGGGCGTTGCCTTGGCGGGCAACGATGGAGACCTTTCCGGGGCCGGCCATTCCAGGTTCTGGCTGCAGATCCGCCGGCAGCTCGCGCGAATAGCCCTTGGTGGATGTGCCGAGCAGGTCCGAGGTCTCCGGCTTCAAACCGTATTTTGCGGCCAGATCGTCAGCGCGCTCGCCTTCGACCAAAATTCCAACCGCGTTGCTTGCAAAGAAAACCTCGGTCGACTTAAAGCCGTCGCGGTCTATCTGGTTCGGGAGTTTGTAGATCGCCGCACCCAAAGACGACGTGTCCGGCTTGGCCAAAGCTTCCACGACATCATAGATCTTCATTGCCGATGTCATCGTATAGGGTGGCTTGCAAAGGGCTGCGTCAAAGAACTTGTCATTGGCCGAATCGGCCAGAACCTGTCCGGCCTGAAATGCCGCAAAAGCGACGCAGGCGGAGAAGGCGGCGTAACGAATGAATTGAGCGTTGTGCATGGAATATTCCTGAGAATGCTGTAGCGGGTTGGTAGTCGTGCAATGCATCCGGATGCTTAGGGGATTCGAAGCAATTGTGCTACCTTAAGTTTACTTCGCGACATTTTCGAAAGGACTGCCAAATGTTTAGCGGAAGGTGGCGGTGGAGACGGAAATTTAAATGACGTCACTAACCCAGGCGCAAATCGCCGAATTTCAGGGCATCGCAGGCAATGCTCCATCGATTTCACCAAGCGATCCAAAGTCTCTTCTCAACGCCACGGCTAGCCTGCTGGATGAAGACGATCTGCAGAGCATTGCGCGTGCTGACTACGGCAACGACACCCATGAACATCTCACCCAACTCGTTGACATCGTCCGGCTGTGCGAATTGCCCTCGCCATTGAAATGGCATCCCCGTGAGGTTCTGGAACTGACCCGGTGGTCTGAACCCGAACAACAGGATCCCGGCATGGCGGCGAGACTATCGAGGCAGTGCGCGTTCGCGTGCACGGTTCTCCTCGTCTCCTATGGCGATCCGCGCAACGCGGGTGCTTCTTATGGCAGCAACCAGACACTCATAAGCTTGGTCGGCAGCCTGGAAGCGCTCGGGTTGGACGTCGAGGATGAGGTTCTGTCGCTGTTATCCTGGCTTATTCCGCGCCTGCCCGAACATGAAGCGGGAGAAATCCCCTTCTTCGGACTGGCCATGCTGTGGTTCGCGCTCGGCAGCAGGCACCAATGGAACGACGCAGCACTTCTCGGTCTCTGCGAGTGGATCATGGTCACCGAGGAGGCAGCCAGGCGCCGCAAATCCATCGGCTTGGGCGCAAGCGGATCGTGGCTGGTTTCGGGAACTGGCTATGACACCCATATCGACCGGTGGCAGAAATTGGGGCGGAAGCTGGTGTGTCGGCTCGACATGCGTCACGGCCCGGACGTCGGAGAGGCAGTTCAACTGATCGGAGCGATGCTGACATGACTGCGTCCAATGAGGAGATGGCCCAACAGTTGTATAAGCAGAAGCGTTATAAAGAAGCCCTCCCTCTTCTGGAGGAGGCTGCTAATGCCGGATCTGCCTGGGCTCATGGAGTGCTTGGTTGGATGTATTGGTATGGCCACGCTGTTCGAAAGGATAGAGATCGATCGCTTCGCCACTACCAGCTGGCCTATGACGGCGGAGACGAGTCCGCTGCAAATCCTCTTGGTCTCAGCCATTTCGACGCGGGACGCGCCGAACTCGCGCTGGAATGGTTCCGGAAAGATCGCCATTGCCCGATATCGTCGCTCTATTGGCAATACAGGACGATCGAGGCGCATCCCCATTTGGCCCTGCATGCCGACGAAGCCGACGAGATTCTGTGGGCAGCAGCCGATAGCGGCCACCTGTTCGCGAAACGCGATGTGGCTTTTCGAATGATGAAAGGGCACAAGCGCTTCGGGACACGACTCCAGGGTTTGTTTCTATGGTTGGGTATCTATCCCGATCTGTTCCGTCTGGCCCGTGCCGATTCATATGATGAACGGCTTCGCTAAAGCATGTCGCGCAAAACTGTGCAGCGGTTTAGCGACCGTGACATGCGCAAAACCAAAGACAGAGATTGTCGCGGCGCCTTTTGCAGGGAGGAAAGTCATGATCGCAGCCTATATCGATGAAATCATCATGTTTTGCGCCGGCCTGTGGATGACATCAGTCGGCTTTGGTTATCTGCCATATCCCGGCAATCCGGCCAACCGGCCGCCGGTGGTTCGTCACTTCAAGTGGATGGGTCCCTTGCTGCTCGCGATCGCCATCGTTCTGGCCGCCGCCTCCTAGAGCAATTCCAGCAAAAGTGCGTAGCGGTTTTGCCAGGCAAAGCGTGAAACGCTTTAGCCGGGAATTGCGTGAAAACAAAGAGATGGAGCATTTCTGTGATTTGGAGAAAAACGGAAATGCTCTAGAGCCGCGTGCGCATGCTGGAGTGAAGCAATGACCAATATGTTGGTCTGCACCGCGTGCGGATTGGACAAAACCGAATCGATCGTCCACCGCGGTTCCTACATTCTTCGCTGCGCCGCCTGCGGCGAAGCGATTGTCGCCACATCATTCATGGCGATGCTCGACTCGGATCACCAGTGTTCGGCCTTTATCGATCCGGGTCCCGGAAAACACCCTCCGCCAGAGACGCTCGTCGCGCGTGGACCGTTCCGGCAGATCGCAACGGCAATCAGCGCTGCGGCGAGTGACGGAACGCTGATACGTCTGATCCCTGAAGCGAAGGATTGAAGCCCCGCGTCGTTCACCCTTTTTATTTTGCCGTCGGCGACCGACCCCGCTGCTGAGATGAAGGGCAGCTCACCAAGGCGCGGCCGATGATGCCGTTGGGAATGCGGACGACACAGGTGGCGCCCTCACGGGCGTAACCGAACGAGAATCTTGGTCCCGGGAGCCCTCAACTGTTCCGCCATCGCTTCCAAATCTTTCCTATCCGTCCCCGCCAGAACGATGCGCCCATCCATGATCGGCTCCCTCATCCAGGGTTCCATGACGACCTTGTCGTTGATCAGCATCTGCGTTTGTCGTCCCAATGCCGCCTGCGTGAAATCACGGAATTTAGCGGCACTTTCCGGGGCGAGCACGATATTCAGGCCATGGTCGTAGGAGGGTGACAGGGTTACCTCCGCACTCTTCACCTCAAGCGAGACAGGCGCGATCGCCTTGGCCGCGTCATTGTCTGCAGCAACGGTCGTATCTTGCAATGCCGTCGGTGGGGCAGGCGGTGTCGAAAGCTCATCCAGGATGCTCGGCCCGGCCTCGGCCGATGGCAGCGGCTCGATATGCAAATCGGGCGTCTGCAACTCTTTTGCCGTCAGCACAGCGGGAAGCTGCAAGCTGGCCGGCATATCCTCGCGTTGGATGTGGGTGTATGTGCGCAACGTCGTCCCTCCTGCCTCAACGGTTACGATCTCCGACGCTTCGAGCGTCGAACCATCGTCCAGGGACACCACGAGCTCGACGCCGCGGATCTTGCTGGCGCGTTTGAGGGAAGCCAGCTGATCGGCGGTCAGGTTCTTTGCCCGCTCGGCAAAGCCGTTCATCAGCTTTGCGATCGCCGGCTGCTGCGACTGGCTGAATGCTGCGGCATCAGCTTCCTCCGACAGCGAGAGGGTTGCCGTGTGTGCGGTTGCGTCGGTCGATTCCAGGGTCCAGGTCGACGTCACCGGGACATTGACGCCGCCATAATCTTCGTCTCGCGAGGTCGCCGAAGCCTGACCAATCTCCATGGTCTCCGCCTGATAGGATTGCCCTGTGGCAAGCAGTTGCGCCTCCGGCACCAAGGCGACCACAATTTGAAGAGGGTTTGCCTCGATCTTGGCGATGATGTCATAGACCCCGCTTTCCCCCGTCACGGGGACTCCACCCGGTCCATTGGCCGCCATCGCCCGCATGTGCGCCACGATCTGATCGACACCGGAGAGATCGCGCGGGTTGCCGTTCAGGTCGGTTTCAAGTTCGAGCGCAACGGTGCCATAGGCCGTGAGGGAATTCCGATAGAGCGGGTTCATCTGATAGCTGTCGGCAAGGCCCGCAATGCCTTCCGGCAAGTCGGCGCGGAGGGACCAGCGGACCCGCATGCCGTCTTCATCCAGCGACAGGACCGTCATACGCTGGCGAAACGCGCCGCGCATCGTCATGGCCGAGGCGCCTGGCTTGTCGAACCAGAACGACATGTCGGTCTCGGTCGCTTTTTGAACGCGGTAGCTGCGCTCGACACCCATCGCCGGTGCGTAGCCCGGGATCTCGATGCCGCCGGCAGACCATGCCGGATGGGAGAGTGTGAGGCACAGGCAAAACCAGGCAAATCTCTTCCAGTGCGGTGATGTCATGCGGGCAGGGCCTTTGAACATTAAAGGTTGTGGGGCGCCGTTCGGCTGCCGTGCGCGAGCATATTTGCTGATGAAGAGGATGGGTAGTGCCGACGCCGCAATAATCGTTTTGCGCGAAACTGCTTCAGGTTTTCAAGATTGAGATCAGGAGATCAAGGCTCAGCTTCTTCGGCTATAGGGTCTCTCTCAACCCCCTTCGGATTCTCTTTTCCACGACGCGCCGTTGCAAATGATATAGGAGCATTCGTCCTTATTGCCCTCATCCCATCCCGGCCAGCAGATCACGACGCGATGGAATTTGGCGTTGCAAAGCCCGTGGTTTGCCAGCGCACGCGGATCATTCAAGAAATAGGGGCTTATGGCTTTGTCGCGGGTCCATTCAGGCACCGCCTTCCAATCAGCGGCGCCACCCTCATCGCTCAAGGGGGCGACCTGGCAAGACTTCCAGTTGGACAGCACGATGGTCTGATCGCAGGGAAAGGCTTGGACAGCGCTTGCCAGTAAGATCGAAACCAATGCCGACAATCGCCGGATGCAAACGACCACGCTCTTCTCCCCCATACCGCTTATTCGCATCGTGCTTCTACCCCCGAGATTCATTGCAGGGATCCTAGCAGAAGGGACTGGATAATAGAAGATCATAACTAAGAATATTTTCCTAGTTCATGGATCGTTCTTGCGCTAGGTTTGCCGCCATTGCAACCATGGACTGTCAGATGTTGAGCAAATTTTTTCTCAGAGATGAGGTGATGGTGTGGACGAGCTTTGGCCGTCACGCGCTGCATGAACGGAGTTCCCGCAACAGGCTCCGGAGGGCGGGCGGATACCGATCGACAACACGGGCGAGGGGCTGATGGCGGAATTCAACCCTCGCGACAAAAGCCGAACCAGTCAGGGAAAGAGGCGGGCGATGGTGCGCAAGCATACCGCTCCGCCGAGCGGGACGGATGACGGTAGCCTTCGCTGGCAATGGTTCACCATTCAGTTGCTGGAATCTACGGCCTTCACGACATTGAGTGCGAATGCCTGCCGCGCCTTCTTCCGCATCGTCATCGAGCACGCGTCGCACGCCGCCTTGGAAAACGGCAAGCTTGTCGTGACCCATCCTCAATTCGTGTCTTACGGCGTGACCGGCGAATATGTAGCCGATGCGATCGATGAACTCGAATATAAGGGGCTGATAAAAGTTCGCCGTGGCCGGGCGGGCAGCGGTGTCGCGCATCCCAACCGGTTCACGCTGACTTTTGTCGGTGACCATGAAGGCGCGCCACCCACCGACGAGTGGAAGCGATGCACGGCGGAAAGGTGCCGGAAATGGTCCGAGACCGACCGCAAGATTGCCGCCGACAAACGCGGGCGCGTCGGCAGGAAGAAAAAAATCCCACTTCGGAATCCCGAAATTCCCCCGCTTCGGGATTCCGAAATCCGCCGCGCTTCGTGAGGTATCGACAGCGAGAAACGTTGAATGATTTCAATGTCGCAACCAATTTCGGGATTCCGAAGTGCTATATAGATCTTGGTGGGGAGTTACTGACGAAGACACTTTGCCACGATCAGGAACTCCGTCTCCCGCCCCCCGATCTTCCCAGCCGAAGTCGTGCGAAGCAGAAGGCCGAAAGCTTCATAGAGCCAATAAAGCGGGGGAATTCGGTCCTTGAGCGCGTACACCTGCGTCGACACATACTCGCCGACGAAGACGACATCCATGCCGAGTTCCTTCAATGTTCCTGCAATCTCCGAATGGGATGCCTCCGCGGCGTGCTCGACGCGGAAGGGGGCATAGCCCGGTTTTCCGGCGTTTTTCTGCCTGAGCACGTAGCGATAGAACAAGACGTGGGTCCACCAGGGTGTCAGATCGGTGAAGATCCCCTTGGCTGAGTTCAGGATCGGACCCTTGACGAACACCAGACCACCGGGAGACAGGGTGTCATGGGCTCTCAACAAGGCAGAGCGCGGGCTTTCCAAATGCTCGAGAACGTCCCAGAAGACGCAGGCGTCGAAGCGGCGATCTCCATAGTCGATGGTTTGAGCATCGCCGAGGATCCGCTCAGCGGCGTCCTTGTTTTTCTCGAGCTGCTCCTTGGAGATATCGACAACGGTATATCTCGCTCCTTGCAAGGGGATATGCGTGCGAGAGCCACCTCCAACCTCAAGGATATTTGTGTCGGTCTTGCTGGAAAACGCTGATTGTGCGTGCGACAGCGCGTCGTTTACCCACGGCGAAGCCATAATCTTTCCCTCCTGAAAGATTAGCGTTTACGACTATAAGTAAGCATTAATATAATATTTTAGCAATATTTTAAACATATCTAGTTGAGTGGCGCCCGTCTGGTCGGAATTGGCAGGCAACTCGTCAGCCTAGTTTCGCGCAACCTTCCTGATGTATCCGCAGGTCTGATGATCTTTGAGGCGCTTCAGCCGGAGGAATGCATGACGGTGGGAATTATTCGGGCTCTGGCTGCCCTGGCGATGATGACGGGCCTTGCCGGCTGCATCGACCATGCCAATGATCCCGTGCTCCTGGCGGTCGGCGTGCCGGTCAATCCGCCTGCTGTTGCGCACGGCCTGTGCATGACTGACGGCAACGCCATGTATGACGAGGCGAGGAAGCAGTATCAGCTGCGCGCCCAGCTGACCGTATATGCCGGGGCCGATGAGCTGGAGGCCGAAACGACGGCGCGCGCCGCCGCCCATCGGCAATATGTCGCCTGCCTCTCCGGCCAGGGCTACCGGACATTATACGCGAATTGAGAACAGAGAATTCAGTGTTCCTCACCAGCGCCGTGTGAGCCCTCTTCCTGATCGCGACTTTTCACGTTTTTCGGCCATTTAGTCACGCCGGATCGCCTGCAATCACGAGTTTTGGAATTGCATGTGAGTCGCGGAACTCCGCACCCGGGAAAGGCATCCTCTCGAGATAAATCCAGTAAGGAGGGTTTATCATGAAGATGCTCAGGCTCACCCCTTCCACCGCCGCACTCGGCGCCCTTCTCGCCCTCGCGTCGATTGTCCCCGCGCGAGCCGCACCCGTCCAGACGGGTTCCCCGCCAACTGTCTCGGACGTGAAAATGGTGCAATATAAACCACATGCCGGGTCCCGGCATGGCTACCAGGGCTTCCGCACCGAGCGCCCCGGCACCCGGCGCCATTCCGATGGCTACTGGTATCCACTTGCCGCTTTCGGCGTCGAGGCCGGCACCACGGGCTCCATCGTCCGCCCGCCGGTGAACAGGCCGGCAGCTCCGGAAATGTGCAACCCTACGTTTTCTGGGTCGATCGGCCCCGGTAGCATGCCCTGTGATAACGGCTATTGAGCCGGCAAATGAAAGAGGCGGCGATGAGCCGCCTTTTTCTCGATCGGGCCGCCGCTCACATGTCCGTGACCCCCGCTTTGGCACCGTAGTATGTGACAGATCGCCTTCCTAACTCCGGGGCGTAAATTCCACGAATCCTCCCAAGGAGACGATCATGACCACGACTTTCAAGCACCGCCAGATGGCCGCTGCCTTCGGCGCAATCCTCGGCCTCTCGGCCTTCTCGGCCACGGCAGCTCCCCTCCAGTCGAGCGCGACGGAGCAGGGTGCCGCCACGCGTCCGGTTGCCCAGCAAGAAACCACGGTGCAGCACGACAGGCGCACGACCGGTTCGATCGGCGAGCGCGCCTCGGAAACCACGGGCTCGACACATTATATGATGAACCCGAAGAAGCCGCTCAACATGGATTGCAAGCTCGGCTTCAACCCGACGAGCAGCTCCAGCTGCAATTACTGACGAGACGCTCGGCCGTTCGCCATCGCGAGCGGCCGTTCTTCCAGAACGTCATAGGCTTGCAGATCGACTTTCATCCTGTCCCTCCAGGTCTCCAGAAATGCCAGGGTCTCGCCTCTCTCAAGATGGGCCGTCAATGATTCCCGATCCTGCCAGCGCTGAGCGACCAGAAAGCGTCCGGTCGGCCCGTCCTCCAGGACAATGCCGTAAAAGAGGCATCCCTCTTCAGTTCTCGTGCCGAGGCTGATCGCCTCAACGTCGGTGACGAAATCATGAAGGTCGGACGGATCAAGGTGGATGTAGCCCATGAGGATAAGCATGCTTGTTACGCCCCCTTCTTCAATGGCATGACCGTGAGCACGATCTTGCCTTGGATGTGGCCTTTGGCGGCGCGTTCGTGCGCCTTGCGAGCCTCGGCGAGCGGGTAGGTGCTGTCTATGACGACGCGGATCGTCCCGTCATCGAGCAAGCGGCCGACGTCCGTCAGCTGGGCCCCGCTCGACCGGACCTGGGTTGCCGAGACCGTGACGCCCAGCTTCTCGGCATCCTCGGCACCGGCAAAGCCCAAGGGGTACACCGGGAACAATGCGCCGCCGCGCTTCAGCGTGCGCAGGAAGCGACCTGATGTCGGCCCGCCAAGCGCGTCGATGACAAGGTCAATGTCATGCGCGACGTTCTCGGGTGGCGTTCTGGTGTAATCGATGAATGCGTTGGCGCCGAGTTCGAGCAAGAGGGATTCATGCTTGCCCGATGCCACGGCGATGACGTCAGCGCCTTTCAGTTTGGCGATCTGCAGCGCGAAATGCCCGACGCCGCCGGCCGCCCCGTTGACGAGCACGGTCTTGCCCTTGAGCGGCACGGGCTGATGCCTATGCGGCTGAAGCGGATTGGGCTCGTTGTGCCCCAGTTCGATCATGAACTGCCACGCGGTGAGCAGCGACATCGGCGCGCCGGCGGCATGCACGTGATCGATGCCGGCAGGCTTGAGGGCAAGATCCGACGCCGGCACGCTGACATACTCGGCATAGGCCCTGCTTTCCCCGACACTGAAAAATCGAACCATGGAGTAGACCTCGTCGCCGACGGAGAAGCCTCCGACATCGGCGGCGACCGCTTCGACGACACCTGAGACATCCGTGCCCAGAATGATGGGGAACGGTACTTGCGGCCGCCATTCCGGCGGAAGCGCCCTAAAGCCATCGCGCAGGTACCAGTCGGGAGGATTGATGCCGATGGCGTGCACGCGAACAAGGACCTCTCCCGGCTTCGGCTCAGGCTTCGGCGCGTCCTCGTAGCGCAGCACCTCGGGGCCGCCAAAGGCATGAATCCGGATCGCTTTCATTGTTTCACCCGACATCGCTTTTCTCCATCAGGACAGATGTGCTATTGAATTCGGAGCGCTGCCCCGGTTTATCCGGAGCGCCGCCCCGTTTAAGCGGAGCACTGCCCCGCTTGTCAAGAGGTATGATGAGAGCCGACGCGAAAAAGAACTACGATCACATCCTCGCCGTTGCCCGCGAACTGCTGACGGGAGGAGGTGCCGATGCCTCGCTGCGCGACATTGCCCGCAAAGCGGGGGTGGGGGATGGGACGCTGTACCGCCACTTTCCGACGCGGGAGGCGCTGCTGGAGGCGCTTCTCCGCAACGGCTTCGACGCGCTGAAGGAAAGGGCGCACGCACTCGAAACGTCGAACGAGCCCGATGCCGCTCTGGTGACCTGGCTGCGGGAGGTCGTCGCTATGGCGCATCATTATAGTGGTGCCATTGCCGCGATGGTCGCCGCGATCGCCGACGAAGGCTCCGCGCTTCATGCCTCCTGCGTCACCATGAAAGCAGCCGGGACGCGCCTTCTTGTCCGCGCCCAGTCCGAAGGCGTGGCGCGATCCGACATGGACGGGACGGATCTGTTTGCGATGGTCGGAGCATTGGCATGGATCGGCGACCAGCCTTCGCTCGCCCCACGCGCGGATCATCTGTTCGACATCATCTCGAGCGCGATCCTGACGGACAAAGTGCGATCGCCAGCTTGAAATCCGTTCGATCTCGGCGACCGACAGGCGACGGGAAGATCGGTGGCTGCAACGATGGCAGCCATTCCTCTCGCATTTGCGGCACAAATGTTGCGTCGAATGCAAAAATGCAATAAGTACAGAATCGTGCAAACTGGTGACAGTGGGTGTTGCGAAAAGCCGCAGCCAAGAGCGATTGACGCGTCTGCCTTGGAATTGCCATGCTCGCCGCGATGGTCGCATTTCATAATCAATCGAATTTCAGACAGGTGGGATAGTCATGACTGCAAAGGCCGCATGCTCCGATTTCCTGCATTTTTTCCGCTCCTGGATCAGCAACCCGCTTCGGGTCGCGGCCATCGCGCCGTCGGGGGATTCGCTTGCCAGGATCATGACCAGTGAAATTGCCGCACTCGACGGTCCAATCATCGAACTCGGCCCGGGAACCGGCGTCTTCACCCGTGCGCTGTTGGCGCGCGGCGTCAGTGAGGCGGATCTGACCCTGATCGAGTATGGCCCGGAGTTCATCAATTCGCTGCAGGCGCGGTTCCCGACGGCGCGCGTGTTACAAATGGATGCCGCCCATCTCTCCCATGCCGATATTTTCGAAGGCGAACCGGTCGGCGCAGTTGTCAGCGGCCTGCCGCTTTTGTCCATGTCGCCGCGCAAGATCACCTCGATCATGGCTGGCGCCTTCGCCTATATGCGGCCGGGCGGGGCGGTTTATCAGTTTACCTATGGTCCGCGCTGCCCGGTGTCGCGGCCGATCCTCGACCGTCTCGGCTTGAAGGCGGTGCGCATCGGCGGCACGGTGCGCAACCTGCCGCCGGCCTCCGTCTACCGGATTTCGCGCCGCAAGCCGCTGGAATTGTCGAGCGAGCGCATCAGCTATCGCCAGAGCGACACCGAAATCGACGACGTCGCCGCCTTTTCCAACGAAACCGGCGGCTGAACGATGATGCCGGGCCGGAATGGCTGAGAACAAGCGGACGGAGACCACGGAAGGCAGGCGGGAACGCAAGCGTCGGCAGACGCGCGAGCGCATCGAAAACGCTGCGATGACCCTCTTTCTCCAGCGCGGCTTCGACGCCACGACCATCGAGGACATCACCGAAGCGGCCGATGTCTCCAAGCGTAGTTTCTTCGATTATTTCCCCTCCAAGGAAGAGGTGGTTTTCGCCTGGCAGGATAGCTTTGCCGATCGGCTGATGGCGGCAATCGCCGCGAGGCCTGCAGATGAATCTTCCGTCGAGGCGGTCGAGGCGGCAATCACCGCAACCGTCATCGCCTCCGTCGGCGAGCGCGGCCTGGCGCTTGGCGAACTCATCCGTTGCACGCCGGCGCTGAAAGCCCGCGACCAGCTGAAATACGCCAGGCTCGAACAGAAGCTCGCCGAGGCGCTGCTGCTGCGCAGAGGAAATGATCCAGAGCAGCGGTCGCGCATGCGCCTCCTTGCGGCGATCGTCATCGGTGCGCTGCGCGTCGGTGGCGAACTCTGGCAGCAACGCCCGCCGGGCGCCTCGCTTGAGGATTTCGCCCGGGAGATCTTCGCCGACCTCTGGAAGATGCTGGCGGAGTTCGGCGACCAGGCGAAGACCAGGCTTTGACGTACGCCGCCTGAGGATCAGCGTGCACGCCCGCGCACCAGTGGCCGGTAATGTTTTCATCGCCGTCACTGTTATCCCCGCGGTGCCATCCTATATCTGCAAGCGTCGCAGCGACCACATTCTCATTTATCATCTCGATGGGCGGGTCATCACCATGCCAGCATCACTTTCGATCAGGGCAGGCATTCGCGTCCGAAGACGTCTCCAAAAGCCCAGGCATCTCCGACCATTCCACCGACTTTCAATGATCTATTGACCAAGAGAGGAAAGACCATGTCCAGTTACACCGCAGCCAACTACAACGCAGCGAAGTCAGGCACCTTCAAGATCGGCGGCGAGATCGAGGTCAACCGTCTCGGTTTCGGCGCCATGCGCGTCACCGGCAAGGGCATCTGGGGCGAACCGGCCGATCATGCCGAATCCATCCGCACGCTGAAGCGCCTGCCGGAACTCGGCGTCAACTTCATCGATACGGCCGATTCCTACGGCCCCGATGTCTCCGAATGGCTGATCAAGGAAGCGCTGCATCCCTATGGCGGCAAGTCGATCATCGCCACCAAGGGCGGCCTGACCCGCCACGGTCCCGATATCTGGCTGCCCGTCGGCCGTCCGGAATATCTGATCCAGCAGGCGCATAAGAGCCTGCGCAATCTTGGGCTCGAGCAGATCGATCTCTGGCAGCTTCATAGGATCGATCAGAAGGTGCCGGCCAAGGAACAGTTCGATGCGATCAAATCGCTGCTCGATAGCGGCCTCATCCGCCATGCGGGTCTGAGCGAAGTGTCCGTTGCCGACATTGAAGCCGCCTCGAAGTACTTCAAGGTCGCGACCGTCCAGAACCGCTACAATCTCGTCGATCGCACCAGCGAGGACGTGCTCGATTACTGCGCCAAGCATAATATCGGCTTCATCCCATGGTACCCGCTGGCCGCCGGCGACCTCGCCAAGCCGGGCTCGCTGCTCGATACGATCGCCAAAAAGCACAATGCCGCGCCAAGCCAGATCGCGCTCGCCTGGGTGCTGAAACGCAGCCCGGTCATGCTGCCGATCCCCGGCACCTCCAAGGTCAAGCATCTCGAGGAAAACGTCGCAGCCGTCGACATCACCCTCTCGAGCGAGGAATTCTCCGCCCTCGACGCCGAAGGTCGGAAGCTCTTCAAGGCTGCTTGACGGGCGCTGACAGCTGCCCCTCACCCTAACCTTACCGGGTCGAGACCCGTGGCTCGACCCCGGTGTTGCCGGCAGGCGGATGAGGGGCAAGCCATCGGCGATCCGCGAGGCCGCAATTTTCGGCATAATTTTGACCATCCGGTCAAACATGCTGCAAAATAAGGCGGCGACCTGTTATTTTGAGGGCAAGCATTGCGTCCAGCGCATTGCTGCATTGCGGTATTTTCGCTATTCCGACTCGAAAGAATTGGGTATCACTATCTTCGTAAGCAGCGCACTCCTCCTCCCAGCGCTCTTACATCGGACTGACAACACTCCTCCTCCCAGTTGTCAGTCAGGATCAAGAGCCCGGCGCACCTCCTCCCGCGTCGGGCTTTTTTCTTTTCCTGCAAGTCTGTTTTCTCCCAAGTCGAATCGATCAATTGCCAATACGGGCAACGCCGCTTTTGCCGTTGTCCCGGGTCCATTTGACCTTGTTGGCGCCGGCGCGTTCGAGTTCGAAGCACATCGGCTTGCCCTTGTTCCAGCTCTGGAATTTCTGGCAAAGGCGGTTGGCGTCGATCCACCATTGGCCGGTATCGCTTGGCTTGACATAGCGGCCGAGACCGATYGCCTGGCCGTTGCCGTCGACCTTGCCGGAGGAGCGGAAGATCAGCGGCAGTTCACCGCCGAGCGGTGTGGAGAGGTAGACCGTCTTGCCGATAATGTCGCGGCGGATATCGGCCTCGCCAAGCGTCTCCGTCGAGCCGAGAGAAGGCATCAGCATCAATGTCGATAAGCCTGTGATCGCGAGCAACTTCATCACCCTGATCCATCGATTGAATGTGATCGGACAAAACGCCGTGGACAGCCGAAAGTTTCAGGCGCAATTCCAGCAAAAGCGCGCAGCGGTTCTCACAGGAAAGCTCTTGTCCACCTCCCGCGGTTTGACTCGGCAAGCCTCGTCGGACTATTTGAACGGGCGCCGCCTGTCCGG
>NZ_JBFUAY010000064.1:0-29393 GCF_056406015.1 Rhizobium sp. P1_E1
GAGATAATGGATATGCGGGCGCGAGTGATAGGGAGAGGCTTCGACACGGGCCTCGACGGAAAAGACATTCCTTAGAAGATCCTCGCTCAACACGTCCTGGGGCGCGCCGGAGGCGACGATCCTGCCATGCTGCATGATGATCAGCTGGTCGCAGAACATGGCAGCATGATTGAGATCGTGCAGGGCGACGATGCTGGTGATCGGCAGGCCGGAGACGAGCCGCATCAGGCCGATCTGATGCTGGATATCGAGATGGTTCGTGGGTTCGTCGAGGATCAGCTCCTGGGGCGACTGGGCGAGCGCCCTTGCGATATGGGTGCGCTGCTTCTCGCCGCCCGACAGGCTTTGCCAGCGATCGTCGCGTTTCTCCGCCATGCCGGCGCGCGCCAGCGCGGCTTCGACCGCCTCGTCGTCGGTCTTCGTCCAGCCTGAAAACATCGACCGGTGCGGGAACCGGCCGAGCTTGACGACGTCGACGACTCTGAGATTGGCATTTGTGGTGGCGTGTTGCTCGACGAAGGCGATCCGCCGGGCGATCGCGCGGCGGCTGATCGTGGCGACGTCGCTCCGGTCGAGCGTGATGCGGCCGGAATGCGGCCGCTTCAGGCCGGCGAGAAGCCGCAGGAGCGAGGTCTTGCCCGAGCCGTTCGGCCCGAGCAGGCCGAGCATCTTGCCCGGCGGCGCGTCCAGGGAAACGCCGTCGAGAATGGTCTTCCTGCCAATCTTCCAGATGAGGTTTTCGGCCTTGATGCTCATGATGCGCGCTGGAACCGGTAGAGGATGATCGAGAAGAAGGGGACGCCCACCAGGGCCGTGACGACGCCGATTGGCAGGATCTGGTTCGGAATGAGGGCGCGCGCGGCGATGTCGGCGAGCACCATGAAGATCGCCCCTGTTATTGCGCAAGCCGGCAGGAGGCGGACATGCAGCGGCCCGACGACAAAGCGCGCGACATGCGGCACGACAAGGCCGACGAAGCCGATCGACCCCACCATGCTGACGATCGTCGCCGTCATCATTGCCGTCAGCGCAAAGAGCGCCATCCGCGCGCGGCCGACATTGACGCCGAGTGATGATGCCGCCTCGTCGCCGAAAGCGAAGGCGTCGAGCACGCGGGCGTAAAACAGGCAGCCGACGAGGCCGACGCCGACAACGATCGAGACCAGCGCGAATTCCGGCCAGCGCACGCCGCCGAAGCTGCCGAGCAGCCAGAACATGACGTCGCGGGCCTGCTGGGCGTTGGCCGATGTCGTGACGATGTAAGACGTAGTGGCGTTGAAAAGCTGCGAAGCGGCGACACCGGCGAGGATGGTGCGATCGGCTCCGCCGCGCGTGCCGTTTGACAGCAGGGCGACGAAGAAGAAGGCCGCGAAGGCTCCGGCAAAGGCGCCGGCGGAAAGCGAGACCGCGCCGGCGCCGACGCCTAAGATGACGATCGCGACGGCGCCTGTGGAGGCGCCGGCCGAGATGCCGAGAACATAGGGTTCGGCAAGCGGATTGCGCAGCAGCGACTGCATGATCGCGCCCGATAGCGCAAGGCCCGCGCCGCAGAAAGCGGCAACCAGCGCCCGGCTGAGACGATAATCCCAGATGACAGTCTCGTGGATGCGGTTCAGTTCGACCGCGGTCCATCCCAACCGGTTGGTGACGGCCGAAAACGTGGTTGCAAGCGGGATCGGCAGGTCGCCGATCCCGACGCTGACGCCAATGGCAACAGCGATGAGGCAGAAAGAGGCCAGGAGCACTGCGAGGACGGCTCCCAGCTGCCGGAAGATACGGCCCGCTTCCGTCACTTCAACAGACCGAGAGCCTTCAGCTGGCCGGCCACCTGCTCAGCGCCGTAGACCGTGCGGACGGTCGGGTTCATGGCCTGGCCGTCCATGATCACGATCGCCTTGTTCTTGACGGCAGGGATCTGGCTGACGGCCGGATCGGTGTTCAGGAAATTGATCTTGGCCTCCGGCTTATCGAGCTCCCAACGATTGCGGTCGAGACTGGCGACGACAATGACGTCGGGATTGGAGGCGATGATGCCTTCCCAGCCGAGCGTCGGCCATTCCGCTTCCGCTGATATCGCGTTGTGTCCGCCGAGCAGATCAGCGATGAAGCCGGACGCGCTGTTCTTGCCGCCGAGATAGGCGTCGGCCGACGGGCTGGGGCTGGAGAACCAGAAGACGTAGGAAAGGTTCTTGCCGTCCTTTGAAGCGCTGGAGCGAAGCTTGGCTTCGCGCGCCTTGAAGTCGGCGATCAACGCCTGGCCGCGATCGGCGACATCGAAAATCTCAGAGAGTTCGTCGATCTCCTTGTAGAGAAGATCCATGTTCCACAGCTCGGCGCGGCTGCCGTACTGGTCCTTGACGTCCTTGGTGCTGAGGCAGGTGCTGGGAGAAAGATAGGTCGCGACGCCGACCTTGTCGAAATCCTCGCGCTTGGCCACCTTGCTGTTCGGCCCAACCAGGCTCGGCAGAGCCGCCGCCACGAAATCGGGATTTTCGGCGAGGATCGATTCGAAAGTCGGCATCTCGACGGTCAGAAGCTTGACCTTGGCATTGGCTTCTGCGAGCTGCGGCAGAACCTTGCTCGGCCAGAAGGCCGTGCCGGCCATCTTGTTCTCGAGGCCGAGCAGCAGCAGGATTTCAGCGCTGTTCTGGCCGAGGCCGATCGCCCGTTCGGGCGCCTTCTGGAAAGTCACCTGCGCGCCGCAGTTTTCCAGGGTCAGCGGATACGTCGTCGAAGCGGCCAAAGACAGATCTGCGGCAAGGCCGATCATGGTTGAGAGGCCGCAGGCGGCCAGAAGCGATTTGAGGCTGGTCACGAAGAAATTCCCGGTGCGTGAGTATATGCGGTCGCCGTATAGCCTCAGAAACAGCCAGAAAACAAGACCAAATAAATCAACTTATCGCAAAATTGACAAGGCATTGCTGCGGGAACAACGTGCCACCGCCTGTCGAACGGCAGCCGCGTTCGCCGTCTAAACGGGGCCGACCGGTGACAGCGACTTGCCGTAGACCTCGAGGATCGCCGCAATCTCCTTGAGGATGCCGGAGAGCGGAAGCGTGCCTTTTCTGTCGAACGCCATGTCGCTGCGTTCGAAAAGGGCGAGGCAGATCTCGCTCGAATCATGGCGCGATTGGTAGGCAAGGCCATCCAGCCGGTCGGCATGGTCCCAAAGCGCGTCGGTCCAAAGGCCGCATGGTCCGTAGGGGCCGGTGGAGTTGGCATTATCAGTGCCGAGGGTCTGCAGGCCGGTTCCGTGCATGCGGACGATCCTCAGCGGTCTGATACAGCTGAGTTCACTGATGGCGCGTGTGGTGATTTCGGTCATGGACACCATCAACCGCTGGGGATTGCGCAGGATCGTTTCCGTAAGCGCTCCCCTGCGGCTCATCCCGACATAGAGAATTCCGAAACGTCCGCTGGCGCTGTCGAAACGATTGGTGGCGGGAATCCCGGGGCCGGGTCCAAAGAAGATGGGGTCGAGATGCGTCCGATGGACCCTATGGAGAACCTGCCCGACCGGAATGAGGTCGATCGGCAATGACGAATGGGCGAGCCAAGCGGGCGGGGGCAGTGCAGCTCCCGACGGCCCTCTGCCTGCATTTGCCGGCATCAGGCAAAGCCGCCGGAGGTTTCGATCCGGATCAGACGCCGGACTGCTTCACGATCGCCGTCGCGCAGCGCCTGCAGAGCTGTCCGACCACCGAGAACCGTATCGGAAGCAAGCAGAAAATCCAATGCGATCCAGGAACCGGCGGCGGCAAAACCACGCACGACATCGGAAATCCCTGCGATCACCTCACCTTGATCCAACTGGCAGAGCGGATAGCGCCAGTCGCTGCCTTCGCGCATGGCAAGCAGCGTGCCGGCTCGCCGCCTTTTGTCGACGGCCTGTCTGCTGATGCYGAGGATCCGTCCGGCGTCCTCGGCTGACATCGTCCCGCCGGCCCGTTCGACGAGATTTTGCCGATGCTCGACGTTGCGAGCCAACGCCGGAACCAGCGGATCGAGATCGTTTATCGCCGCGCCCACCATATCCGAGCGGCTGAGAAGCTGCGCCAACGATCCGGCGTCGGTCGGGGCTGAAAGCGCATCGGCCAGATCCTTTGCCGGCACGTTTGCAGAAATGCGCTCGAGCGCCGAAGTCGCGCGTCGCAGAAACGCGGCTCTGATGGAATTCGGCTCTTCCTGTTCTGTGACGGGAGTGGATGCGTGGCGGGCCATGGAGCGGCTCCTTGGTTGACAAGGTATTTATATGGCTCATGCCGATATGAAGTCAACCACATGTGTAGAGGCCACGTGCATCAATAAGCTTCCAGAAAGCCCCGATTGCCCGGGAGAGAACATACGGGTTCTCGTCAGCGAAGCCTTCGACATTGTTCAGGTCATCTTTCCTACAAGCTTGGCATAGTCCGAAAACGTCAACCGTTCGCCTCTCCTGCCTGCCTCTTCGGCAAGCTGCAGCACACGGATGGGGAACAGGATCGCGGCGCGATTGGCATCCGACAGTTCATGGTCGTCGTCATCCTCGACTGCCTGCTTGGCTTTCGCGAGCGCGGCATTGAGTTCTCCGCTGGTCAGCAGTTCCTTCTCGACGATCGCATCACATATCGACGCCATGGCCATGATGAGGCCCTTGAGCTGGAGGTTGGCCGTATTCATGAGAACTCCAAGGGAACGAGGGACCTATGATGGTGACGCCGTAGCGCCTCGCCGATTTCGTCGGTAAATTGCTACGTCAGTCCGATTGAATCGGCCGGATCGTGTCGACAGCGATGGCGCCTTCGAGGATCCCTCGCTTAACATCGCGCTTGTTCCGCTCGATCTCAATGACGGTGTAAAGCTTGTCGTCGCGAAAAGCGCTGGCATTGACCGTTGTGACGTCCTCGGCGGGAGCCGCATCCACTTCCATGAAGTCAAGCTCACGAGCCGCAGCGACGATCCTGGCATCACCGGCCGTTCTGGCAGCGACGACGACGGTACCATGTCCGGGGGAGTTGTCCCATCTCGGATCGTCGGGCGCCGCGATCGGCTCCAGCCGATAGATGTTGAGCATCTCGTCGCCAGCGTCGGGCGACGATTGCGAAGCCGCATCCTCGATTTGCGCCTGGCTCTCGACCGACTTCCCGAACGTGGTCTGGCTGGTCGCGTTGTTGATCTCTTCCTTGCCTGTCCTTGAGACGTTCGACATATCGCTCTCCATTGTCAGGACGGAAACGACGGCCGGCAGCCAAGTGTTCCCCCACGCACGAAAAACCGCAAATTCCACCCAGACGATGTCCGGCGCGCACTTTGGATATCTGCAACTATCAGGCTCATTTTGGGCGCTGAATCATGTTAGGATCAACGCGGGACGGCCATACCATTTTCCCAGTCGAGCACTAAATTACCAGTCGTCGAAGAGGGGGATTCTCGTGAACAACCAAACCAGCGAATTCGCGCGCGACAATGCCGCGGCAGATAACCTCAATGGTCAGGTCCACAAAGCAATGGCGTTGGACGAGGCCAGTGCCCTTCTGGAGGTGCTGGTTGCGGTAAGACGGGGCGACTTTTCGGTGCGGATGCGGTCGGATCTGACCGGTGTCACCGGCAAGGTCGCCGACGCTCTCAATGACATCATCGCCGCCAATCAGCGCATGGCCCAGCAGCTCGAACATGTCGGGCAGGTGGTCGGCCGGGACGGGCGAACGAGCACGCGCGTGCGCTTCGGCCTGTCGGACGGTTCCTGGTCCGAAATGGAAGGATCGATCAACGGTCTGATTGACGACCTTCTGTGGCCGACGACAGCTGTCACGCGCACGATCACTGCGGTCGCCAAGGGAGATCTTCTGCAGACCGTGCCGCTCGATGTCGACGGTCGGGCGCTCAAAGGTGAGTTCCTACGCTCGGCCGATATCGTCAATACGATGATCAAGCAGCTGAGCGTCTTCACATCGGAAGTGACGCGCGTCGCGCGCGAGGTCGGCACCGACGGAAAACTCGGCGGCCAAGCGCAGGTGCCGGAGGTGACGGGCGTCTGGAAGGACCTCACCGAAAGTGTGAACTCGATGGCGTCGAACCTGACGGCGCAGGTGCGCAACATCGCGGAAGTGACGATCGCCGTCGCGAATGGCGATCTTTCCAAGAAGATCACCGTCGACGTGCGCGGCGAGATCCTGCAGCTGAAGGAGGCGATCAACACCATGGTCGACCAGCTCAGGTCCTTCGCATCGGAAGTGAYGCGCGTCGCGCGCGAGGTCGGCACCGAAGGCAAGCTCGGCGGCCAGGCGCTGGTGCCAGGCGTCGCCGGAACCTGGAAAGACCTGACCGATTCCGTCAACGCCATGTGTGGCAACCTGACGGCGCAGGTCCGCAACATCGCCCAGGTGACCACGGCCGTTGCGCGCGGCGACCTGTCGCGCAAGATCACTGTCGACGTTTCGGGCGAAATCTTGGAGCTCAAGGAAACCATCAACACGATGGTCGACCAGCTCAACGGCTTCGCCGGCGAGGTGACGCGCGTGGCGCGTGAAGTCGGCACCGAAGGTCGGCTCGGCGGCCAGGCGCAAGTGCCCGGTGTGGCGGGCACCTGGAAGGACCTGACCGACAACGTCAATTCCATGGCCTCGAACCTCACGGCGCAGGTGCGCAATATCGCCGAAGTCTCGACCGCGATCGCCAATGGCGACCTGTCGAAGAAGATCACGGTCACGGTGTCGGGGGAAATCCTCGAGCTGAAGGAGACGATCAACACGATGGTCGATCAGCTCAATGCCTTTGCTTCCGAAGTGACCCGTGTGGCCCGCGAAGTGGGCACGGAGGGCCGGCTTGGCGGCCAGGCTAATGTGCGCGGCGTCGCCGGCACCTGGAAGGATCTTACCGAGAACGTCAACTCGATGGGCGGCAACCTGACGGCGCAGGTGCGCAATATCGCGGAGGTCTCGACCGCCATCGCCAATGGCGACCTGTCGAAGAAGATCACGGTCGACGTGAAGGGGGAGATCCTCGAGCTGAAGGAAACCATCAATACGATGGTCGATCAGCTGAATGCCTTTGCCTCGGAAGTCACCCGCGTCGCCCGCGAAGTGGGCACGGAGGGCCGGCTCGGCGGCCAGGCCAATGTGCGCGGCGTCGCCGGCACCTGGAAGGACCTGACCGACAGCGTCAATTCGATGGCGTCCAACCTCACCGGGCAGGTGCGCAACATCGCCGAAGTCGCGACCGCCGTCGCCCAGGGAGACCTGTCCAAGAAGATCACCGTCACCGTGTCTGGCGAAATCCTCGAACTGAAGGAGACCATCAACACGATGGTCGACCAGCTCAACGGCTTTGCCGGCGAGGTGACGCGCGTGGCGCGCGAGGTCGGCACCGAAGGCCGGCTCGGCGGCCAGGCGAACGTGCTCGGCGTCGCGGGCACTTGGAAGGATCTGACGGACAGCGTCAATTCCATGGCGGGCAACCTGACGGCGCAGGTGCGCAACATCGCCGAAGTCTCGACCGCGATTGCCAATGGCGACTTGTCGAAGAAGATCACGGTGTCAGTCTCGGGTGAAATCCTCGAGCTCAAGGAAACGCTGAACACCATGGTCGATCAGCTGAACCGCTTTGCTTCCGAAGTCACGCGCGTTGCCCGTGAAGTCGGCACCGAGGGCAAGCTCGGTGGCCAGGCGCAGGTGCCGGGTGTCGCGGGTACCTGGAAAGACCTCACCGAAAACGTCAACTCCATGGCCTCCAACCTTACCGGCCAGGTTCGAAACATCGCCGAAGTCACGACGGCCGTGGCGCGCGGCGACCTGTCGCGCAAGATCACCGTCGACGTGAAGGGGGAAATCCTCGAACTGAAGAACACCATCAATACAATGGTGGACCAGCTCAACGCCTTCGCCGGCGAAGTGACGCGCGTCGCCCGCGAAGTCGGCACCGAAGGCAAGCTTGGCGGCCAGGCGCAGGTCTCCGGCGTCGCCGGCACCTGGAAGGACCTCACCGACAGCGTCAACTCCATGGCGGGCAACCTGACGGCGCAGGTGCGCAATATCGCCGAGGTCGCGACCGCAATCGCCAATGGCGACCTGTCGCGCAAGATCACCGTCGACGTGCGCGGCGAAATCCTGCTCCTGAAGGATACTTTGAATACCATGGTCGATCAGCTTCGCTCCTTTGCCGGCGAAGTGACGCGTGTCGCCCGCGAAGTCGGCACCGATGGCAGGCTCGGCGGTCAGGCTGTCGTTCCCGGCGTCGCCGGCACCTGGAAGGACCTGACCGATAACGTCAACCTGCTCGCCGCCAATCTGACGACCCAGGTTCGAAACATCGCCGAAGTCACGACAGCAGTGGCGCGTGGCGACCTGTCGCGCAAGATCACCGTCGACGTGAAGGGGGAAATCCTCGAACTGAAGAACACCATCAATACGATGGTGGACCAGCTCAACGCCTTCGCCGGCGAAGTGACGCGTGTGGCCCGCGAAGTCGGCACCGAAGGCAAGCTCGGCGGCCAGGCGCAGGTGCCTGGCGTTGCCGGCACCTGGAAAGACTTGACCGACACCGTCAACGTCATGGCCGCCAACCTGACCGAGCAGGTCCGCGGCATCGTCAAGGTGGTGACGGCGGTGGCGAACGGCGACCTCGAGCAAAATCTCACCGTCGCATCCAAGGGCGAGGTGGCAGCCCTTGCCGAGACCATCAACAACATGACCAACACGCTCGCGACCTTTGCCGATCAGGTGACCACGGTTGCGCGCGAGGTGGGCGTGGAAGGCCGTCTCGGCGGTCAGGCGAATGTTCCGGGCACCGCGGGAACCTGGAAGGACTTGACCGGCAACGTCAACCTGCTGGCAGCCAACTTGACGACGCAGGTGCGCGCCATCGCCGAGGTGGCGACCGCCGTCACCAAGGGTGACCTGACGCGCTCGATCAAGGTCGACGCGCGCGGCGAAGTGGCTGAGCTCAAGGATAACATCAACACGATGATCGATAACCTCAGGCTCACCACCGAGCGCAACACCGAGCAGGACTGGCTGAAGACCAACCTGGCGCGCTTCACCAACATGCTGCAGGGGCAGCGCGACCTGACGCTGGTCGGCAAGATGCTGCTGTCGGAGCTGGCGCCTCTGGTCGGTGCCCATCAAGGGGTTATCTACCAGGTGGATGCCGACGAGCGCCAGCCGATCTTGTCGCTGCTCTCCGTCTACGCGAAAGGGGGCGAGGCGGCGCACCCGGCACGTCTCGAGTTCGGCCAGGGACTTGTCGGCCAGTGCGCCAGCGACGCTCGCCGCATCCTGGTCACCGACCTTCCCGACAATGTCGTTCCGATAAGCTCCGGCGTGTTCACGACCTTGCCGAGAAGCGCCATCGTGCTGCCGGTGCATTTCGAGGGGCAGGTGAAGGCCGTGATCGAGTTGGCCTCGGCCGGCGAATTCACCGAGTTGCAGCTGTCCTTCCTCGACCAGTTGACGACATCGATCGGCATCGTCCTCAACTCGATCGAAGCGACCATGCAGACCGAAGGCCTGCTCAAGCAGTCCCAGCAGCTTGCCGCCGAGCTTCAGACGCAGCAGCGCGAGCTGCAACAGACCAACGAGCAGCTCGGACAGAAGGCGCAGCAGCTGGAGGAACGCAACGTCGAAGTCGAGGCGAAGAACCAGGAGATCGAGCAGGCCCGGCGCGCGCTGGAGGAAAAGGCAACCGAGCTCGCGCTGACATCGAAGTACAAATCCGAATTCCTCGCCAACATGTCGCATGAGCTGCGCACGCCGCTGAATTCGATCCTCATCCTCGGCCAGCAGCTGGGAGAAAATCCGGATGGCAACCTGTCGGGCAAACAGGTCGAGTTCGCAAAGACGATCCACGGCGCGGGAACCGATCTGTTGAACCTCATCAGCGACATCCTCGACCTGTCGAAGATCGAGTCCGGAACGGTCTCGGTCGATGCCGAGGAGATTTTTGTCAGCAACCTGCTCGAGATGATGGCGCGGCCATTCCGGCACGAGGCCGAAAACCGGAACCTGTCGTTCTCGGTCGACGTCGGCGCCGATGTCGCCAAGAGCCTCATCACGGATTCGAAGCGACTGCAGCAGATCCTCAAGAACCTGCTGTCGAATGCCTTCAAGTTCACCGCGCAGGGCGGCGTGACGCTTCGCGTCGCTTCGGCAACGAGCGGCTGGTCGTCCGATCACCCCTCGTTGAAGCATGCGCCTTCTGTCATCGCCTTCGAAGTCGTCGACACCGGCATCGGCATACCGCCTGAAAAACAACGCATCATTTTCGAGGCCTTCCAACAGGCGGATGCCTCGACAAGCCGCAAATATGGCGGCACCGGCCTCGGCCTGGCGATCAGCCGCGAACTGGCAAACCTCTTGGGCGGCGAGATCCAGCTGCGCAGCACCCCCGGTGTCGGCAGCACCTTCGTTCTCTACCTGCCGCTCACCTATGTGGGCGCCGGCGCGGTTGCGCCGAAGTCGGTTCCGCCGGCAAATGTCGTGGAATTTGCCGAAGCGGCAGCAAACCGCCGCGCCGACAAGCCGACCGAACATGTCGAAGACGATCGCCACCACATAGCGGCCGGCGACTCGGTGCTGCTCGTCGTCGAGGACGACGCGCACTACGCCCGCGTCCTGGTGGATCTCGCCCGCGACAACGGATTCAAGGTTCTGGTGGCGATGCGCGGTAGCGATGCGCTCGCACTCGCGCAGGACTACAGGCCGGCGGCGATCTCGCTCGACATCTTCCTGCCCGACATGCTCGGGTGGACGGTGCTGAGCCAGCTCAAGCAGAATCCGCAGACGCGGCATATTCCGGTCCAGATTATCAGCCTCGACGAGGATCGTCAGCATGGGCTGACCCGCGGCGCCTTCGCTTTCATGAGCAAGCCGACGACGCCGGAAGGCCTGGGCAAGGCGCTGTCGCGATTGAAGGCCTATGCGCAGCCCCGCCGCAAGCATCTGCTGCTCGTCGAAGACAACGAGGCCGAGCGTCTGAGCGTCACCGCCCTTCTCGGACACGACGACATCGATATCACCAGCGTCGGCTCCGGCTCGGAGGCTCTCGCCGCTCTTCGGCAGAATGCCGCCGACTGYGTGGTGCTCGACCTTTCCCTTCCCGACATGTCCGGCTTCGAAGTGCTGGAGCAAATACGCGACGACGCCGAGATCGGCGAGGTGCCGGTGGTCGTGTTCACCGGCCGGGAGCTTTCCGCTGAGGAAGACGCGACACTGCACAGCATGGCCCGCAGCGTTGTGGTCAAGGGGGTCGAATCGCCCGAGCGTCTGCTGGATGAGACGGCCCTGTTCCTGCACCGGGTTGTCGCCGACCTGCCGGCGGCAAAGCAGGCGACGCTGCAGGACCTGCACAGCTCGGACGAGGATCTGGTCGGCGAGACCGTGCTGCTTGTCGACGACGATGCCCGTAACATCTTCGCGCTGAGCAGCGTCCTCGAACGCCGGGGAATGAAGGTCCTGACCGCGACGACCGGTAGCGAAGCCATCGACGTCATCAACAACGAACCCTCTGTGGCGATCGTGCTGATGGACATCATGATGCCCGGAATGGACGGCTACGAGACAATGCAGGTCATCCGTTCGGAGCCCCGGTTCCGGCGGCTGCCAATCCTGGCGCTGACGGCCAAGGCGATGAAGGGCGACCGCGAGAAATGCCTGGAAGCGGGCGCGTCCGACTACCTGGCGAAACCGGTCAATACCGAACAGCTGTTGTCGGCTCTTCGCATGTGGCTGCATCGCTGAGGATTCTCGCCATGAACCCCGTCAACATCCTCCTCGTCGACGACCAACCGRCAAAGCTCCTGAGTTACGAGGTCATACTCGAAGAGCTCCAAGAAAACCTCATCAAGGCGCAATCCGCACGCGAAGCTTTTGAGCACCTGTTGCGCACCGAAATCGCGGTGATCCTCGTCGATGTCTGTATGCCCGAACAGGATGGGTTCGAGCTCGTCAGCATGATCCGGCAGCATCCGCGCTATCAAAACACGCCGATCATCTTCGTTTCCGCCGTCATGCTGGCGGAACCAGACCGGCTGCGCGGCTATGCGGTGGGCGCGGTCGACTATGTCTCCGTCCCGATCGTCCCCGAAGTGCTGAGAGCCAAGGTTAGGGTCTTTGCCGATCTCTACAGGAAGACGAGGGAACTCGAACGCCTGAACGCCGAGCTGGAGGCCCGGGTTCACCAGCGCACCGCCGAGCTCGAGGCCTCGGCAGCGCAGTTGCGTGAGCTCAACGAGGAGCTCGAGCATCGGATCGATCAACGGACACGGGAGCGCGAAGAGGCGCTCGCACAGCTGTTCGAGGCGCAGAAGCTCGACACGATCGGTCACCTGACGGGTGGCGTGGCCCACGACTTCAATAACCTCCTGATGGCAGTTCTCGGCAGCCTGAATCTTCTGAAGAAACGGCTTCCGGCCGATGAACGCAGCGAACGCCTGGTGACGAACGCGATTCAGGCGGCCGAGCGCGGCACCGCGCTGACCCAGCGCCTGCTTGCCTTCGCACGCCGCCAGGAGCTCAAGCCGCAGGCGGTCGACTTCCTCCGGCTGTTCGAAAACGTCGAGGATCTTCTCGCCAAGGCGGTGGGGCCGCGCATCGAAATCCACAAGAGCATCCCGGCGGATCTCGCCCCTCTTCTGGTCGACAGCAACCAGTTGGAACTGGCGCTGCTCAACTTGTTTGTCAATGCCCGGGATGCGCTCGAAAGCGGCGGAGCCGTGACGGTGGCCGCGGCGGCAGCCGAAGAAGCCCTGCCGACCAGCCTCGCAGGCGGAAATTACATCAGGATATCGGTGTCGGACGATGGCGAGGGGATGGACGAGGCAACGGTCTCGCGTGCCGCCGAACCGTTTTTCACCACCAAGGGGGTCGGCAAGGGCACCGGTCTCGGCCTGTCGATGGTGCATGGCCTGGCAGCGCAATCCGGCGGCTCGATCCAGATATCGAGCGTCAGGGGCAAGGGCACGACCGTTTCCCTGTGGCTCCCCGTTGCCGAGACATTCG
The DNA here is from genome assembly GCF_056406015.1 of Rhizobium sp. P1_E1. Classification (NCBI taxonomy): domain Bacteria; kingdom Pseudomonadati; phylum Pseudomonadota; class Alphaproteobacteria; order Hyphomicrobiales; family Rhizobiaceae; genus Rhizobium; species Rhizobium sp. P1_E1. The sequence goes on from NZ_JBFUAY010000064.1 coordinate 12,972, forward strand.
TCAAGGTGCAGCCGGTCGTCGAGCCTCCGGCGACGGAGCCTTTGAAACCGGCGTCGCGGCCGCTCGCCATTCTCGTCGTCGACGACGACGCCCTTGTCAGGACGGGAACCGTGGCAATGCTGGAGGATCTCGGGCATCTGCCGCAAGAGGCGTCTTCCGCTTCCCAGGCTTTGGAATTCTTTGCTGACGGACAGGGTTGTGATCTCGTCATCACCGATCATGCCATGCCGGGGATGACGGGCGCAGAGCTTGCGCGTCACCTTCGCTCCTCCTTTCCAGGCCTGCCCATCATCCTTGCCTCGGGCTATGCCGAGTTTTCCGAAGACCATGGCCTCGGCCGGATGCTGCGGATGAAGAAGCCATTCACACAGGAACAGCTTCAGGCGGCGATGGACCAAGCGCTCGGGTAAAATCGCGGCGGCCTGACGATCAAAGCGTAAACATGCCGAGGCGACCGGCGCGGCCATGCTGGTGACAGCGACCGCTTTCGCGCGTCCGCTTGCGGACGAAACTTTTTCCTCCCGCAAAAGTTACCCAAATCCCATCCCAATTTCATCGAAGGCTTTCTCTTGACCAAAATGACATTCGGACCGGCATTCACCGAAGGGGGCATTCTATTCCGCCTCTGGGCTCCCCTGCATGAAAGCGTGTCGTTGAAGATCGAAGGCGCTGATCCGTGGCCGATGCAGGCGACTGAGGACGGCTGGCACCGCTGCACGGTCGCGCAAGCCCATACCGGTACGCTTTATCGCTTTGTCCTGCCGGACGGTTCCGAAGTTCCCGATCCCGCCTCGCGGTTCCAGCCACAGGATGTGCGCGGGCCGAGCGAAGTGGTCGACCTTTCCACCTATCGCTGGACGACGAGCGACTGGACGGGTCGGCCATGGGAAGAGATGGTCATCTACGAGATGCATATCGGCTGCTTCACGCCGGAGGGTACTTTCAAGGCCGCGATCGAGCGGCTCGACCATCTGCAAGCGCTGGGCGTTACGGCGCTGCAGATCATGCCGCTTAGTGAATTTCCCGGCCGTTACAGCTGGGGCTATGACGGTGTGCTTCCCTATGCTCCGGACAGCAGCTACGGCCGGCCGGAAGATTTCATGGCGCTGGTTGACGCAGCACACCTGCGCGGCATCTCGGTTTTCCTGGACGTGGTCTACAATCACTTCGGACCTGACGGCAATTTTATCCCCGCCTATGCGCCGCTCTTTACCGAGCACCACAAGACGCCCTGGGGCAACGGCATCAACTACGACGGCGACGGATCGGAGATGATCCGCGAATTCATCATCCAGAACGCCATCTATTGGATCACCGAGTTCAGGCTCGACGGTTTCCGCTTCGATGCCGTCCACGCCATCAAGGACAACAGCGCCGAGCATCTGCTTCACGCGCTCGCCCGCCGCGTCAAGGCTGCCGCCGGCGACCGACTTGTCCATCTGATCGTCGAAAACGAGGAAAACGACAGCGATCTGCTGAAGCGTGACGAAAACGGAGAAGTGAGGTTGTTCACCGCCCAATGGAACGATGACGTGCACCATGTGCTGCATATCACTGCTACGGGCGAAACCTTCGGCTACTATGCCGATTACGTCGGTGACGCCGGTAAGCTCGGCCGGGCGCTGGCGGAAGGTTTCGTGTTTCAGGGGGAACATATGCCCTACCGCGGCGGAAGCCGCGGCAGGCCGAGCGGCCATCTGCCGCCCACCGCTTTTATCTCCTTCATCCAGAACCATGACCAGATCGGCAATAGGGCGCTGGGGGACCGGGTTCTGGCTTCGAGCCCGGCTGATGTCGTCAAGGCTGTCGCTGCGATCTACCTGCTGGCGCCCGAGATCCCGATGCTGTTCATGGGCGAGGAATGGGGCGCCAGAGAACCTTTCCCCTTCTTCTGCGATTTCGACGAGGACCTGAACGAGAAGGTCAGGAAAGGCCGTCGTGAGGAGCTCTCCCGTCTGCCGGGCTTCGACGCCGACGACCTTCTCGACCCGACGGCGCCATCGACCTTCGCGGCTGCCAAGTTGGACTGGTCGAAACTCGCCTCCTCCGATGTCTTCGATTTTTACAGGACGCTTCTCGACCTCCGACACCGGAGGATCGTGCCATTGCTCAAAGGCGCTGGCGCCGGAAACGCGGTCTATCGCTCGGCGGGAAGCGCACTCGCGGTGGATTGGACCCTGGCGCAAAACCGGCGTCTGCATCTGCGCGCAAACCTCGGTACCGAGGCGGCGACGCTCGCCTCGCAGCAGGACGACGGCGAGACGATCTTCCGTCTCGGCGGTAGCGATGGCGGCAATCTCGCGCCCTGGACGGTGATCTGGAAAATCAGCGAGGCGTGACGGCTTGCTGACAGGAAGGCGATCGGACGATGAAATCTGCTGAGCTCGACAAGCTCGCCCGCCGGCACGGCATCAGCCCGACCAGGCCCAGTCCCGACGATCGGGAGGTGGCGATATCAGGCGAGACCAAGCGCAAGATCCTCTCGGCATTGAAGATCGACTTGCCGGGAGCGGCCGATCACGAGACCGGCGCGATGCGGCGGGAGCCTAAGCCGGCGGCTAAGAAGATCGCCAGGTCATTTCTGCCGGAGTTCTTTTCCAGCACGCGGGTCTGGGGTGTGAGCCTGCAGCTTTACGAACTCCGTTCGGGACGCAACTGGGGCATAGGAGACTTCGAGGATCTGGCCGATATGGCGGATCTCCTGGGATCGCTGGGCGGTGATTTCATCGGCCTCACCCCGCTTCACGCACCGTTTCTCGCCGATCCCGAGCGTTGCAGCCCCTATGAGCCATCGAACCGCCAGCATCTCAATCCGCTCTATATCGCGGTTGACCGGCTACCGGGTTTTGCCTGTAGTCCGGAACTCGAACGGCAATTGGCACGCCTTCGCCAAACCGATCTCGTCGATTACGCCGGCGTCGCACAGATCAAGCTTAGGGTCCTGCGCGATCTCTGGCCGGCCTGGCGACAGTGCGATACCTATGATCCGGCCGATTTCGACGCTTTTATCGCGCAAGGCGGTAACAGCCTGCGGCTGCACGCGCTTTTCGAATGCCTCTCTCTTTCAATGGTCGAGCGCGGGGCAGGCGCCGGCTGGCAACGGTGGCCGGCCGATTTCCAGCGCTTCGACAGCGCCGCTGTCGCCGAATTCGAGCGCGGACACGCGGAGGATGTCCGCTTCCACATGTGGCTGCAGTGGCTCGCCCACCGCCAGCTGATGCAGGCGGCGGACCGGGCCGGGAAGGCCGGCCTGCGGATCGGGCTCTATCTCGATCTTGCCGTCGGGGAGGCCGTCGATGGCTCGGCGACATGGAGTGAGCCGGATATCTATGTCTCCAAGGCCACGATCGGCAGCCCTCCTGATCCCTTCGCCATAGATGGGCAGGACTGGCACCTTGCCGGATACCTGCCTTCCGCGATCGCCGCAGGAGAGATGTCGCCTTTCCGGCGTATGCTAAGTGCTGCCATGCGATATGCCGGCGCCATCCGCATCGACCACGCCGCAGCGCTTCGCCGCCTCTTCCTGGTGCCATTGGGCAGCAGGCCGGACGGCGGCGCCTATGTCCGCTATCCACAGGATCGGTTGCTGCAGATCCTCGCCGACGTATCCGCCGAGCATCGGTGCCTCGTCATCGGAGAAGACCTGGGACTGATCCCCAAGGGATTGCAGGACGACCTGGCCGCGGCCCACATTCTCTCCTACCGCATCCTTTCCTATGAACAGGATGAGAAGGGCTTCAAGCCGGCGGACGTCTATCCAGTCCTGGCTTTGGCCTGCATTTCGACGCACGACCACCAGACCCTTGCCGGCTGGTGGCGCGGCGCCGACATTCAGGCCCGGTGCGAGCACGGCATCGTGCCGCCCGATCTCACCGAGGCACATCTCGAAGACCGCAAGCGCGAGCGGAGGAACCTGAAAGCGGCGCTGAAGGCTGCCGGCCTCGACCTGCCGGCCAGGCTTTCCCAAGCGCGGGCAAGCGAGGAGACGCTGAGGGAATTCACCGTCAGCGCCTATCGCTTCATCGCCAGAACGCCCTCGCTTCTCGCCGCGATCCGTCTCGCCGATCTCACCGACGAAAAAAGGCCAACCAATGTGCCAGGCACCAGCGACAGCTATCCGAACTGGAAGCCGAAGCTATCGGTTTTGCTCGCGGATCTGATGTCGAGYCCGCTGCTGAAGAGCGTGACGGCGGCAATGCGGGAGGAAAGGCCGCGGGAGTGACCGATGCCGGGCGGCCATCAGCTTCGTCATTGTCGTTCGATCGGGCTCGTCGCGCATGTGGAAATCGATCGAGGAGGGAACGAATAGGAAGCCGGCGAATTTTGAAGGAATAGGGACAGGCATTGCCGAGATGAGGACCTGTCCGCTTTCGCCGCTTCAGTTGCGGCGACCAATATTGATGGAAAACAAGACCATGACGAGCGCATTCATTCTTATCGCATTGGCTCTCATCATCATCTACGCCGGTCCGACATTGCTGTTCATCTGCGTCGGATATGCCGATTATATGCTGGAGCGGCGAAGGCATATGGTGGCGTTGAAGCACGCCGTGAAGCGTCGCAGCGACGAGTTTTAGTTGGACGTTGCTCGGCTTTCCCAGGGGTTCCAGAGGCAGGTCGGCAAAACCCGCCTCCGGCAGCCGGCGCTTCGTGAAGCGTCTCTGCTATTCGTTAGTCGTTCGCCGTGACCTTGACGCCGAGCACGGAAGGAATGGTGTTCGGTGCGCCCATGGCCGCGCCGATGATCATCGGGACGGGAACCGGCTTTTCCGGTGCGGCGCTGATTGTCAGGCTTTTCGGTCCGTCGAGATAGGCGTTGACGGCAGCCGACACCTGGTTTTGCAGCTCGGGCATGTTGAGCTGTGCCATCATCATCGGCACGAGACCTTTCAGCGATTGCGCCAGCTGGTCGCCCGTGACGCCCTGCTGCGAGCCGGCATAATCGAGCGCCTTCTTGGTGATCGAGGCATCGTCGAAGCGGATCGAGGCACTGTTGATCGTCAGCTGCTGCATCAGCCCCAACATCGCAAGGCCCACGGCCTGGTTGGCCTCTTCCTTGTTCGGATTGGCCTCGGCGGTCTTCACCGCCTCCTGCAGCGACTTGATGAAGCCCAGCGTGTAACCGGAGAAGTCGACGGCGAAATTCAGCCGGCCGATATTCTTGAAGTCGAAAGCATATTCGTCGACAGCGACCTTGCCGCTTTCGATTTCCCAGATGCCCTTCATCGTCACCGTGCCGTCGAGCGTCGTCAGGCCCAGTTTCTCGATGGCCTCCTTCGCATTCGCATCCTCGACCTGCGACAGGTCGGCCTTGAGACCGGCGACATTGGCGTCATAGGAAAAGCCGCCATCCTGGCGTCCCAGGTTCGACTCGATGCTCTCGATCGCAAGCACGTCCTTGCCCTTGATGTTGAGAGCGATCGGTCCGGTGCTGACCGTTTCATAGAGGAGGATGTCGTTCAGCGTATCGCCCGTCGCATTGGCGGGGATCGTGAGGCCGGTGATCTGGATCTCCTTTGTGGAAAAACGTCCTTCCTCCTGGCTGATATCGATATCCGGGAAGGAGACGGTCTTGGCGTGATAGCCACCGCCTTCGATTTCCTCAACACCCTCGAAGGTGAGATCGCCGATCTTCAAAGTATCGCCGGGCAGGCTCGAAGATCCTACCTGGACACCGGTCGCCGTTACCGTGTCGCCATCGGCTTCCGCCTTCTCGAAGGTGATGACCGTACCGCCGGCACTGGTTGCGGCATTGAGCTTCTTCATCATGTCGGTGCCATCAAGGGCAAGCGCCGGGCCGGCCAACGTCAGAAACGCGGTGCTTGCCATCATCAGGTGGAGATTACGCATATGCTTCATGGAGATGTCCTTATGTAGAAAATAGATGCGAGGATTTCGAAATTCCCAGATGTGCCACCTTCCACTCTCAGATCGGAAAGGCGGGGGACACGAAGAGCGCCGCTGGATATCACGGCTTTCATCTGGTCAGCTAATTTGGGGGTGGTGCAGTTAGGATCAGCCGGAACGCTCGGACTGAAAAAATATAGTCATCCTTCCGCCGGCGACGGGCGGCAGCATTTTCTCTAGCAGGGGTAGCGTTTCGACTCATCCGCTACACAGAAAGTGTATTTCCTCGATTCTTGCAACCCTTCGAATCGGATGCCAAACCGGGAAGTGTTCGACTGGATTTAGTGCGCATTTCGAACGCCCGCGGAAACGGCCAGTCCGGCTGAATGCCACCTTCCAGTGTCCCTATGCCTGCGACACTCGCCCGCGCAACAAATAGGCGAGCGAAAAGATGACCAGGAAGGGGTAGACGAGCACGATCAGCGGCAGACCGGCAGCCAGCGCATCGTCTTGAAGATAGATGTTGAGGACTCCGGCTCCGAGCACCAAAGGATAGAGTGGCGCAAACCTGTCGAACCACATCCTGAAAGGCCCCGCCAGGAGCAGAACGAACGCCGGCAGAATAAAAATGCCGAGATTTCTCGCAACATTCAGGAACTCAGGACCAAACGGTTCAGTGAGGGAATAAAGTCGGCTGACTTGGCGGGCCGCCCACAGAGCAGCGATTGTGGCCCCTACATATCCTGCTGGTCTTGCCAACATGGCCGAACCTCCCTTTTGTTCACACTCCCTCGTCGATGCGGCCCGTTCCTGTGACCATATCCGCGCGCCTACAGCGCCGCGCGTCTTTTCAGTATGCACTGACGTTCATGGGTGCATATTGTCAGCGGCGCCAACGCATTCAAGAATTATCGTGCGGCAAACGCCGGCCTCCTGCCGCATGACAGGTTGCGCGCGCCAGGCCCGTAGGCGATCCGGAATTCGATGTCCTTGTAAAAATAGGTCCTGGCTTTTCGTCTCAGGCGGTTCCTGTCCAACGCGTCTGCCGTTACGACAACGAGCGCGGCAAGCCGTTTGAATTGCCATGGCGGCGAACCTCGCTCCTTCTCGACCACCTCGACATGGTAATAAGGATCGTGATCGGCGGGCTCCGGATGTTTATGGGCGGTGGCCCAACGACGGTCCGTGGTGAGACGGAGAGAATGACGGTGAAAACATCTGGTGGTTCCACCGCTCCGGCACACGCGAAGACCGGTGCGCCCAAAATGGTTGCGACAGCCAGAAGGATAGCTCCAGGACTTATTCGCATGTTCTGGAACAATGTCTGTCGTCCCCTGTTACATTGACGATGAAAACGAGTGCCGCGCGAAAGACGAAGCAGCTGGAGGGCTCGATGAAGCGGAGCATAGGATTTGGGCTGGTTTTTGCCGTTGTGCTGACCGGCTGCACGACCAGCGCAGGCAGTTATTCGTCGGCGGGACTGGCCCCCATTCCCGGCAGCATCACGTATAATGGCCAGCCTCGCACGAAGTTGACGAAATCGCCCGTGGGTTCTTCCTTCCCGCATGATTTCACAGATCAATGGGGACGCCAGGTTGAGGAGATCTACATCATCCGGCCCGACAGGAGCTTGCTGATCGCCGAGCGCCACTACCGGCCGGTCTTCGCCCTCGACGATGACTAGACAGGATGACTTTAGGCCCGGTTGGCTAGTCTGAATCCTGTTTTAAATTCGTTAGTTAGAGCATGATGTCGCCCGAAAATCGCTGACATTTTTCGGCGTCATGCTCTAGGAAGGAGAAATGATCATGCCGCGCCGCAAGAGCACTGAGACGACGACCCTCGATAGCAGAGGAGCCAAGATCGGCGAGCCGGTTCCGAAAGCCGTCATCGATACGAACACAGCCTCCGTCGGCGTTCCCCGGCAGCCTGATCATGACCTGGGCGAAGAACTGAGCGTGCTGCGAAAGCAGATCGGCGCGCTTCAGGATCAAGTCCTCGATGCTGCCCGGTCGGCAAAAGGAAGTGCCGGGAGAGCAATGCGTCAGACGGAAGCGGCGGTGAAGCTCTACCCGGCCTCGACGCTCCTCCTCGTCGCGGTGATCGCCGGCGCGCTCGCATTCGCCGGACGTCGCGCCGCACTACCGCGCCATCGGCCCCAACCCGCACTGCGTGAGTTGAGGGATCTCTACGACATGATCCGAGGCCGCGTCTGACAAGATTTCAGGATTGTCAGCGTCACGATTATGGCCGACGCTTCGTTATCGAAGCGAGGGGACATTCATGTTGGATATCATCATACGCAGCGCTCTTGATGTCGTTGGGCGCACTGAGCGCCTCGTCGAAGCAATGAGGCGACTGCTGCAGAGTGACGACCTCGACGAAGTCGAGGTCTATGAGCTCGATTATGAGATCGAGCGGCTCGGGGACGTGGTTTTCAATGTGGACGAAGCCGTTCGATCGCTGGCGCGCACGGTTGAATGCTGGTCGCAAACCGCTCTCGCACACGAGATCCGTGGGACATTGCATTGACGGCTGATTCTGCGTGTCACGCTGATGTCACGCGACCGTCGCAGCAATATGTGCTTGATTGGCGCAGTTAGGCTCAGACCAGGGCAGGGTCGAGCCAAAATTGCTTTTTCGTTGGGGCATCGCAATGAGCTTGAACACTTCGGGGGAGGAATCTCAACCCCATGAATTCATCTTTCCGGTTCACACCCGGACGATCGCAGAGATCAGATACGATAGTCTGAGCCGCGTCATGACGGTGGTCTATCACGACGGCCACTCTTGCACGACTTCCGGCATACAAGGCCCGGCGATGCTGAGAATCCTCGCCCAGCGTCCGTTGGAGCGCTCTCCGTTTCTGTTGAAAACGGTCATCTGAGGCGGAAAGACGTCGCCAGTCGTAGCCGGTATGGCGGGGCAGGGCATCGGTTTGTTAAATCAGCATGGTCGTGCATCCATTTCCGCTGGGCCGCGTTCATCCACAATAGCCGGACCTATGGAGGGAACGCCGATGACCTTTCCACCGCCGAAGACCGAATCTCCCGCGAAGCGCTTCGAAGAGGCGACCGTAGCCGCGCGCGACGCGTTGGAAAGGCTGATTGCAGCCGCCAATGAAGCCGGATGGGGCACCGAGGAGATAACCGCGGCACTCCTTAAGGCCGCGCAGTTTCTGAGCGATGCCAACAAGAGAGAGCCAGATCCGGCCGACGACCCCTCAATCAGCGATGCGCCTGCCAGGGAGCAGATTGGTCACGGCGAGCTCTATGACTAGTGTAGACGGTGTTCCCAGGCCACGTCTTCGAACGGTTAGTTCACAGACTAGAAACTTGTGAAGTTTCGTAAATGTGGACAATAACTGATCTTATACCGTGGGCGTTTGCGCTGCCTCCCGCTCTTTGGGAATTACGGAATGTGTGGAGACGGCATGGCTGGATTTTGGGAGCCGGTGCAGGCTTAATCGTCTTCGGCGGCATATTCGTCTGGATTTATGTTGTCCAGCAGTCAGTTCACAATATGAACTATGGAGCGCTAGGTGTTGTGCAAGCGCTCGGTTTGCTGCTTGGACCACTAGCTGCCGCAATCGTTATCACCAAAAGGACGAGCTTGGCTGCTGGGTTTTTTGCTGGGGTAGCCGTTGGATTCTGCGTTTACGTCGCCACTGCCACCATTGGAATTGCCATCTACGGCGAGTGAAGCCCAGGCGGTTCTACTGGGCTGCGGGTTCGAGCTTTGCGGTATAGGCCCACGGTAACACTAGCCGTGTTCCAGACTTGCTAGGTCGTATTAACCCGTTCGCAATATGAGCCATGCGGGCGGTAGGAGACGAATTGCAAGTCTATCGTCAGCGCATGAGCAGCGCGACCAAACCAACCCGGGAGTTTACCCCGAGCTTGGAATAGATGTTTCTGAGGTGGGTTCTGACCGTTTCGTAGCTGATGTGATCGGCTATGGCCACCTCCTTTGGAGAATGGCCGGAGGCAATGCTTGAGGCGATCCGAATCTCCGTCGCAGTCAGTTTGTAGGATTCCATTAAGAAGTCTCGCCGCTCATTGAGTGGCGTGGCCACCATCGGCTCGACAATGACGGCCACAGTCGGCCCCTCCAAGAACTCGGTGAATGCATCGGACTGGAGCCGAAGGAGTGTGATCCGATAACTAGCCTTGTCCTTCCCCTTTGCGATCGCCGTATGCGGCCTTGTTTGCACACCCTTTCTTGACGTCAGGAAATCGAGAAMGGCAGTCGACTTCTCGCATTGAAGTTCGAGCTTGCCGCTTGGGGCGACATGCATAGGAAAGCCAGCCGCCATTAAGGCTTCTGCGCTCTTATTCCATTGGCGTGCTCGCCCATGCTCCGAAACGTAGATCAGTCCGACGCCGATGCTATCAAACAGCGTTTGCGTTGTCTGTCTTTCCGGGGCGAGCAGATCGCGCTTCCGGATGAAATCGAAAGCCCTTTTCAAATGGGGAGCGAGTATCGTGTAGCGCCCGGCTGCTTCTTTGTTGAAATCGGGGTCTGCTGACGACGTGCAGGTCGATAGGACGAAGGTGCGGGTTTCCTCCCGAATGATGGAGACACCAATGCTCGTCTCGCATTGGGCCTGTCCCTTCAGCCAATCATTGTAGAATTCCGATTTGAGCAAGTCCTTGCGTGGAAAGATTTCGTCTCCGCAGACACCCTGACCGACGGGCACAAAGCTCAATCTCGGAATCCAGGGGTTCACAGCGGCAAAGTGGCTGCTGAACTGGTCGACCTCGGTCCTCGAGAACCCCGATACGTAAGGAACATGGGCCACAGGCGAGGCCAGATCGTGGTAATGGAGGGCGGCCTTTCCATTTGGCGAAGTTTGCGCCACGCGATCCAGAAAATCCTGCCAATCGCACTCACCGAATAGACTTCCATAGATCAAATCTATCAGCTCAGATGAAGCGTCTTTTGACTGGAGCATGATCTTTCTGAAAATCCCACAGCGAGTATTTCCGGTATTAAATAACGTTGCTCAGGCAAAGACAACAGCAGCCCCATGTAATATCAAATCGGCGGCCATGGGCATTCGTGACCAATCGCAATGCGGTACTACTCGCTGCTTCGCAAGCGATGCAGGTATGGCCAACTCCATAGTTCTCACCGGTCGATAGTTGCGACGGAGCCGCGCACGACGAGGCTCGTGCTGACGCGCAGGCGTTCGACGGCAAGCGGGGCGCGTTCGATGCGGGCGATGAGCCGCTCGCCGGCGAGCTTGCCCATCTCATAGACGCGTTGGTCGACGATGGTGATCGGCGGAACGGTAACGCTGGTCCAGTCGGCGTCGAGAAACGAAATCATCGAGACGTCCTTGGGGATCGACAGGCCAAGCGACTGCAGCGACTTGAAGATGCGCAAGCCGACGAGGCTGTCTGAAGCCAGCAGTGCCGTTGGCGGCGATCCCTCCGAGAGCAGGCGTTTGATCACGCTGTCCGTCTGTTGATGGTTCGTGGCGCCGAGCCTGATATAATGAAGAGGGTTCGGCAAACCCGCCTCGGTCAGGACGCTGACAAAACCCTCCACGCGTTCGCGGACGGCGGAATTCGAGATCCGCCCGATATCGGTGAGCCCACCATCCTCGGCATCCATGGCAGAGACGTAGGCGAGGCGGCGATGTCCTTGCGCGATCAGATAGCGGGTCGCGGTGATGGCCGCATCCCGGTCGTCGCCGGTCACGGCGTCGACATCGAGTTCCGGGATGGCCCGGTCGAACAGGACCAGCGGCACGCCGGCGCGGCGGACGTGCCGCAGATGTTCGATGCTGTCGCAGCGGGCTGGAGTGACGATCAGGCCATCGACACGTTTGCCGATCAGGAGGTCGACGGCCGATTTTTCCGCATCGAGCTCTTCGCCCGAATTCGCGATGATGACGTTGAATCCAGCAAGACGGGCCGCGTCGCTGATGCCGCGTACCGCCAGACTGAAGAAAGCGTTCTCGATATCGCCGACCACGACCCCGATGATGCCGGACCTTCCGGTGCTCATGCTCCGGGCGAGCTCGTTCGGGCGGTATTCGAGGGCGGCGGCCGCCGCCATGACCTGATCTGTGATCTTGGCGCTGACCACGCCGTAGCCGCCGAGCACACGGGCGGCCGTCGCCTTCGAAACCTTTGCGGCCTTGGCGACGTCGGCGACCGTAACTGCACGTTTCGAATGAGCGGAATCTTCCATGAGCCGAGGACTACAAGAGTTGTTGACGACCGGTCAATTGACGGATATCAAATATGTTGTGAGACCGGTCTCTTTATACAGGAGACCGGTATCTTGTCCAGAAATCTCTATCGCAATGTGCGGTGGGGCAGGGCGACCCGACGATGCCGACAAGAGCATTCCTTTCAGAGCGGAGAACGAACATGAAACCTTTTGAATCATTCGTGGCCACCCTCGCCCCATTGCGGGCTGGCCTTTTGACATGCCTTCTTGCGATGGGCGCAGGCTCTGCGGCCGCCGCCGACAATCCCTATAACCTCATCGAGCCCGGGGTGATCAGCGTCGGGACGATGGGCGATTCCAAGCCCTATACGTTTGCGACGGCGGACGGCCAGTTCACCGGTTTCGATATCGAGCTGTTTCTCAACGTCGTCTCCCGCCTCGGCTTTCAAAAAGACAAGGTGACGTTCACGGGCCAGGAATTTTCAGCACTCCTGCCGTCGGTCGCAAATGAACGGTTCGACGTTGCCGTTGCGGCGATCGGGACAACCGAAGCCCGCAAGAAGACCGTCGATTTTTCCGACGGCTATCTTGCCGGTTATCTCTCTGTCCTGACCCCGGATGCMGGTATCAAGGATGCCGATGGCCTCAAGGGCAAGCGTCTCGGCGTCGTGCAGGGGACCTTGCAGGAAGTCTATGCAGCCAAGAATTTCGGGGGGACTGATCTGGTGAAATTCCCCGACAACAATTCTGCCGTGGCCGCGCTCAACAACGGAACGGTCGATGCGCATTTTCTCGACTACGAGGCCGCCAAGCAATATGGCGAGCGCTATCCCGCTCTGAAGGTTGCCGTGAATATCCCGTCCTTCGATGCGCCTGCTGGCTTCGTGGTCCGAAAGGGAAATGATGCCTTTCGCACGGCGCTGGACGGCGCGCTTCACGATGCGATGCAGGACGGTACCTGGAAGACCCTTTATGAAAAATGGTTCCCCGGCTCACCGATGCCGGAACAGTATCTTCCCAAGAAGTGACGCCGCAAGCCGCCCGCTCATGGCGGGCGGCTTACCAAGGCTCTGCCGGACGGCGGCGTCTGCGCCGAGCACGAATTCATGGGGATCTGAATGAACTGGCTTGAAAATCTGCGCCGCAGCTTCCTGGACTGGGATGCCATGGCGGAAGTTCTGCCGAGCATGATCAGCGTCGGCCTGAAGAATACGCTGATCCTGGCCGCCGCCTCGACCGTACTCGGTGTCGTCATCGGCATGACTCTCGCCGTGATGGGCATCTCGCAGTCACGCTGGCTGCGGCTGCCGGCACRCATCTACACCGATGTTTTCCGCGGGCTGCCGGCGATCGTCACGATCCTGATCATCGGCCAGGGTTTTGCCCGGATCGGGCGTGAGATCTTCGGTCCATCGCCATTTCCGCTCGGCATCCTGGCGCTCAGCCTGATTGCCGGAGCCTATATCGGCGAAATCTTCCGATCGGGCATTCAAAGCGTCGAGCGCGGCCAGATGGAAGCCTGCCGGGCGCTCAGCATGAGCCACGGGCAGGGCATGCGCCTGATCGTCATCCCGCAAGGCATCAGGCGCGTTCTGCCGGCGCTGGTCAATCAATTCATCGGAAACGTCAAGGATTCCAGCCTTGTCTACTTCCTGGGATTGCTCGCCTCCGAGCGGGAGATATTCCGTGTCGGGYAGGATCAGGCTGTCGTCACGGGCAATCTTTCGCCCTTGTTGCTGGCGGGCGTCTTCTACCTCGTCATCACGGTGCCGCTGACCCACTTCGTCAATTATATCGATGCGAGACTGCGGCTCGGAAAACAAGGTCGCGGCTCGGGTGCTGCGAGCGGATTAATCGAGGTGAGCGAGCTGCAGGCCGCCACCGGCCCAGGTCCCACAGCCAAGGCGGCGGAGGAGAGTACGCCGCGCTTCAAAGGCGGCGCCCTGAACATCCGGGACCTCACCATGGCCTATGGCGATCTCGACGTGCTGAAGGGGGTCGATCTCGACATCGCCGCCGGTACCGTCACCTGCATCATCGGCCCTTCCGGCTCGGGCAAATCGACGCTGCTGCGCTGCATGAACAGGCTTGTCGAACCGAAGGGTGGTGACATCCTGCTCGATGGCGAGAGCATCCTGGCGATGAAGCCGGAGAGGCTGCGCCGGCGGGTGGGGATGGTGTTCCAGCACTTCAACCTGTTTCCCGACCACACGGCACTCGAGAACGTCATGCTTTCGCTGACCAAGATCAAGAAGATGCCGAGGCAGGAGGCGCGGCGCATCGCCGAGGCACGTCTGGCCGATGTCGGTCTTGCAGGGCGTAAGGATCATCGGCCCGCAGGTCTGTCGGGTGGGCAACAACAGCGCGTCGCCATCGCACGCGCGCTGGCCATGGATCCGGAGGTCATGCTGTTTGACGAAGTGACGAGTGCGCTCGATCCCGAACTGGTGAAGGGCGTGCTCGACCTGATGGCCGCCCTCGGCCGCCAGGGCATGACGATGGCCGTGGTGACGCATGAGATGGGATTTGCGCGCAGGGTGGCCGACCAGGTCGTCTTCATGGATGAGGGCCGCATCGTCGAGGCCGGCTGCCCGAAGCAGATCTTCGACAATCCCCGAAGCGAGCGGCTGAAGCGCTTCCTTGCGGAAGTTCTCTGAAGCGCCCGAGGCAACGCATGGTGCCCCGGTCGTCCTCACACCGGCTGCGCCGGATTTCACCCGCTGTAGCAAGAGCAGAAAACAAGGTTATCGACATGAATGCTTCCACCAAACCCTTGAAGGTCGTCGTCATCGGTGGCGGGATCTTTGGCGTCTCGACATCAGTCCATCTGGCGCGGCTCGGGGTCCGCACCGTGCTCATTAACGACGGTCCGCTTGCCAACGGCGCCTCCGGCCGTTCGCTTGCCTGGCTCAACTCGGCGCGTAAACGCGCCGATGCCTATCACCGGCTGCGTCTGGCCGGCATAGATCGGTATCGCACGCTGGCCGCCCGATATCCCAATGCGCCGTGGCTGCGCTTCGACGGCGGCCTGACCTGGGATGCGGACGATGGTAGCAACGAGATCGCCGAGATCTTCGACTATGAGCGCGATCTCGGCTATCACGCGCAATGGCTCGCCCCGGCAAGGATTGCCGCGACGACGCCGGGTGTCGACGCAAGCGCCGTGACGCCGCAAGGCGCGATCTTCAATCCCGGGGAGGGCTGGGTCGATCTTCCGTCCTTGATCGGCACGCTTACGGAAGAATTCCGCACGCTGGGCGGCGAGATCGTCACGGACGCCGGTCGCGCGACGGTCGATATCGAAGGCGGGCGTGCCCGTGGCGTGATCACGGCCGACGGCATGCGCCGCGATGCGGATGCCGTGCTGCTTGCTGCGGGCGGTGACGTTCCCGCGATCGTGGCTGAGGTCGGCCAGCATATCGGCGATGCAACGCCTATTGCGCTTCTCGTCAGGACCAAGCCGCTCCGCCATCCGCTGAAGGCGGTGCTCAACACACCTCGCATTGCCATCCGCCCGACGCCCGGCGGCGGCTTCGCGCTCGATTCCGCCTGGTCCGAGGAAGAGGTGAGCGTGAAGCCCGACGGCAGCTATGATGTCAGGCAATCGACGCTGGAGGGGCTGCTGCGCGAGGCCTCAAGGGTTCTCGAAGGCAATCCGCAACTGGAGATCGAAGATTATGGGGTCGGTCCGAAGCCCATTCCGGGCGATGGTGAGCCGGTCTTCGGCGAGTTGCCGTCAATCCCTGGTTATTTCGTTGCCTTCAGCCATAGCGGTGCCACCCTCGGCCTGATTGCCGGCGAACTGCTGGCGGACGAGATCGCCACCGGACGCCGCCATCCACTGCTGGCGGACTTTCGGCCGGAGCGTTTCAGCGCATCGCGACGGTGAAGGTCGCGATGCGGAAGCTTGAGCCGCTCGCCAAGCGGATGACCGTTCTATGCCGCGGCGGTTCGACGAAGCGCCCCCGTTTGCTCCAATTGGAACTGATCGATCAACTGGAGGAGTATCCTCGTCTCGTCGGCAAGTTCCTTCGTCGCCGCGCTGGTTTCTTCGACCATGGCCGCATTCTGCTGCGTCATCTGATCCATCCGGTTGACGGAAGAATTCACTTCATGGAGGGCGTTGTACTGCTCTCTGCTCGAGCGAGCGATGACGTCCATCTGCTCGGAGGCGGTGACCACTTTCGCCGAAATGCTTTCGAGGACTTCGCTCGTCTCGCGGACGACACGCGCTCCGTTGGTAATCTCCGTCTGCGAACGTCCGATGAGCTGTTTGATCCTTTGGCCGGCCTCCGCGGAGCGTTGAGCCAGATCGCGCACTTCCTGGGCCACGACCGCAAAGCCTTTTCCGGCCTCGCCGGCGCGGGCCGCTTCGATGCCGGCGTTCAGGGC